>JAZQAV010000170.1:0-14827 GCA_045545435.1 Eggerthellaceae bacterium
TCCGATTCATAAGGATCCTTGGAATTCGATTCTAAGATTTCCGTTCACAGTATCCGGTTCTCAAGGTGCGGGCCCGGCCCCAAGGGGCCGTCCCCCCGACGCGCCTCGCGCATCGGGCAAGGAGTTACTTTATCTCGATTGGCTTTGCGTGTCAACGACGAACTTTTAATCTTCACAATTCGTCTTGGCTCACTGCCTTGCTCGATTGCGCCCTCCTCCGTGGCGCGATTTGAAATATTACCCATCTGATTACCAAAGCACAAGACAAAATTTGCTATGTGAAGAAGGTCGCACAACTTTATCAAACTAAAGCGTTTTGATGGCTCTGCGAACCGAGGCGCGGGCGTGCCGCGATGCAGTACTGCGGCCTCACCCGCTGCGCGCTCATCTCGTCCACGCCCCCACGCAACCTACGCCCTACGCCACCTGCAATCTAATATATGTTCGCTCCATGCAGCCCCCATGCGCGCGTAGTATAGTGTGCTTGTTCCCAACCCAGGAGATCTATGGCGCCCGATACGAACACGGCATCACCTAGCACCGCATACGAGCTGATACAGCCACGCATTCCCAGCTATGCCTTTAAGGCGCTTGATGTGCTTGAGCGCGCGGGATACGAAGCGTGGCTTGTTGGCGGTTTTGTGCGCGATGCGCTTTTGGGCGAATCGGGGCACGATATAGATATAGCCTGCAACGCGCATTGGTCAAAAACACAGCAAGCATTTGAAGCTGCTGGCTTCACTACCCACGAAACCGGAACCGAACACGGAACTCTTACCGTAGTGATCGACCGCAACGCAATTGAGGTTACTACCTATAGAACCGACGGGAACTATATCGACGGACGCCATCCGGAAAGCGTGCAGTTCGTTCAAACCATCGAGGAAGACTTGGCGCGACGCGATTTCACGGTGAACGCGCTGGCGTTCCATCCTCAGCGCGGGCTGCTTGACCCGTTTGGCGGGTTCGCCGACTTGCAAAACAAAGTGATTCGGACCGTGGGAAACCCCCTCGACCGTTTTCGCGAAGACCACTTGCGCATCTTGCGCGCCTGTCGTTTTTGCTCGCAGCTGGGATTTGCCATAGATAAAAGCACCTACGACGTTATGGTGCGCGCTAAAACATTCATGCTCAAGCGGCCTGCAGAACGCGTTCGTTACGAACTCGACAGCCTGTTGCTTGGCGAGCACGTTCACGACGCGCTTATGACCACCGTTGATGTGCTTGCGGGAGTCATTCCCGAACTGGCAGCCATGAAGGGCTTCGATCAGCATACGCCTTACCATATATATGACGTTTTAGAACACACGGCTTACGTGGTGCACTATGCGCCCAAAACGCCGTTGGCACGTTGGGCGGCGCTGCTCCACGACATCGGCAAACCAGCTGCCTTCTTCCAAGACGATGACGGTCGCGGGCATTTCTTTGGCCACGCGCGATTGAGCGTCATGATCTCGGAACCCATTTTGGACCGTTTGAAGTTTAGCCCCGCACAAAAGGAACGCGTTCTGCTGTTGGTCAAACTACACGACGCAACATTTGAGCCCACTCCCCTCGCGGTGAAACGCGCACTGCATCGCCACTTCAACGACGATGCCAATTTATTTGCAGAGCTGTGCGCCATCAAGCGCGCCGATACCATGGCGCAAGCCCCCCAATGCTCAAACCGCGCACAACTAGCGCGCGAGCTTACCGATGCGCTTAACACCGTCCTTGTAGAAGACCAAGCGTTCAAACTGTCGCACTTGGCGATTAACGGCCAAGATGTTATGACCGCCTGCTCGCTTAAGCCGGGGCCTCGCGTTGGTGAGCTGCTGGAGCAAGCGCTGGATGCCGTCATCGAGGGACGCGTCGCTAACAACCGCGCCGAGCTTGAGCAGTTCGTACGCATCGCACAAAGCGAGCACACCGCTTCCGGCAATTAACAGCAAGCACAAGGCGCACGTTTGCGCGTGCAAGAAAATGCGGAGGCACGCGCGTTGCACGTGCGAGCGCCTGGAGCGGACGTTTTTAACGCGCCGATGTTCGGAGCGCATTCTCGCGTGCGAGCGCCGGGCAAAAAGGCGCAACTTCGCGTCGGTTGCGCAACGCTGCGCCTGCACGGAAAGGCGCTTGCGCTCCAGCATCAAGAAAGATTCACAATAGCTCCCTTGACTAAATTGAGCGAGCTGCGTAATATTACAACTCGCGCTTACAACTTGCGTACCGCGTTCACGCGCAGGCAAAAGTTGCAAGCAGGCAGTTGTCACTGGGGTGTCGTCTAATGGCAGGACAGCGGTTTCTGGTGCCGTATGTGAGGGTTCGACTCCTTCCACCCCAGCCATTTGAAAATTCTCGTTGACGAGATGCTTTCATATGGTATACTGCTGCGTTACATGGCCCGGTCGTCTAGCGGTTAGGACGCCGCCCTCTCAAGGCGGAGGTCACGAGTTCGAATCTCGTCCGGGCTACCAGTTTACTCAGGTCAGTGGTTTCGCCCCTGGCCTTTTTTATTTGCTTGACCCTTTGCGTGATAGCTTCGGCACCTCACACCTCTGGCAATAGCAATGCGCGCAAACCGCTCAAGCGCTAGTATGAGCAGGAGATTTGTATGGCAGCAGGAATTCCCCATGTTTCGGGACGCTTCCTTACCGAAGAAGAAAAAGCGAACGCTCCCAAGGTCACGCGCGCGTTGCTTGTGCGGATATTCTCTTACCTGAAACCGTACGGACTGCAATTCGCGTTGGTGTTTATCGCCATTGTTATTGCGGCAATCGTCGGTTTGTTCCCTTCCATCATCACGGGCAAAATCGTTGACGAAGCCCTTATTGGCGAAGATTTGAGCTTCCTAGTGGAGCTTCTTTTAATTGCCCTGGTTACCATGGCACTCAGCCAGATCATTGGCATTTTGGAAAACTACATCAACGCCTGGATAGCCCAGCACATCATTTATGACATGCGCAACGAAATGTACCGGCACCTTCAGTACATGCCGCATTCGTTTTACACCACCGAAAAACAGGGCGACATCATCACGCGCATGGACAGCGACATCTCGGGCGTGAGCTCGGTAATTAGCAACTCGCTCGCCCGCGTGGTAAGCAACTTCGCCACCATCATCACAACCCTGGTTGCCCTTTTTGCCATGAGCTGGAAGCTTGCGATTGTGGGCCTTGCCGTGCTTCCCTTGCTCATTCTGCCCACGCGCAGCGCAGCAAAATCGCGTCTGAAATACGCTGGCAAAACGCAGGCGAAAACGGATGTGATGAACCAGGTTATCAACGAAACGCTTTCGGCAAGCGGATCGCTTTTGGTGAAGATGTTCACACGCGAGCAGCTCGAGTTCGATAAATTCGAACGCGCGAATGCGGCTGTTACCGAGCTGAGCATGAAAGAAACGCGTTCGGGATCGCTGTTCAGCGTGGCGCTGGGCATGTTCTCGCAGCTGGGACCACTGCTTATTTACTTCGCAGGTGGCCTGCTTATTATCGAGCACCTTGACCCGGCGCTTACGGTTGGTACGGTAACCGCCATGGTGGCGCTTATCAACCGTTTGTACCGACCGGTTGAGTCGATGCTTAACCTCCAGGTGACGTTCACCCGATCGCTCGCCTTGTTCGTGCGCATCTTCGACTATCTTGACCGCGAGAACCCCATTGTCTCGCCCGAAGACGGCAAAAAGCCCAGCGTCGAACGCCAGCCGATTCGCTACGAGCACGTTGGCTTTGGATACGAATCGGATCAAACCGTGCTCACCGACGTGAACTTTGAGATTCCCGGCGGAAAGATGTACGCCATCGTAGGGCCCAGCGGCGCCGGTAAATCGACCATCGTGAACCTTATCCCCCGCTTGTACGACGTAACCGCGGGACGCGTGAGCATTGCCGGCGTGGATGTGCGCGATTTCGACCTTGAGTACCTGCGCCAGCAAATTGGCGTCGTTACCCAAGAGGCATATCTGTTCAACGGCACCATCCGCGAAAACCTTCTGTACGCCCGCGAAAACGCAACCGAGGAAGAGCTTGAAGCGGCATGCCGCATCGCCAACATACACGACTTCATTTCATCCCAGCCCCTCGGCTACGATTCACCCGTTGGCAACCGCGGACTTAAGCTTTCGGGCGGCGAAAAACAGCGCCTGTCCCTTGCGCGCGTCATACTGAAAGACCCCAAGATTCTTATTCTTGACGAAGCCACCAGCGCGCTTGACTCAATTTCCGAGTCGTCCATCCAGCAAGCGCTCGAGCAACTGATGCATGAGCGCACCAGCATCGTAATCGCTCACCGCCTGTCGACCATCTTGAAGGCCGACTGCATCTTGGTGGTCAAAAACGGCACTATCGTTGAACAGGGAACCCATGAGGAGCTGCTGGCGCGTGCCGGCGTTTACCGTGAGCTGTTCGACACGCAGTTCAGCCAGGTGCTTCGCAGAAGTGCCGCTACGGGGATTGAAGGCGCAGATGACGCGGGTGGACGCGCAGCATCGGATAACGCCTCCCTCAACATTCAAACGCTTGGCATTGGCTACAACGTCCGCAAGCTTACGGAAGCGGACGTTTCGGATGTGTTCGCGATGGCAAAAGGAAACCATCGCTTCTATCGCGCACTAGGCGTAAAGCCCTCTCGCTCGCGGTTGACCGAGATAACAAGCAACGTCCCCAACAAAACCGAGGGGAACGAAAAGTACCTTGTGGGCTTTTACGACAAGGAAAACGCACTGGTTGCCGTGTTGGACCTGATTTGCGGCTACCCCAATCCGCATGACGCCTTCATTGGGTGGTTCATGGTAGACGCTCCCCTTCAGCGCAAAGGAATTGGGTCGCAGATTTTTGCCGACGTGCGCGCGTCCATGAAAGCACAAGGATTCGATCGCCTTGAAGTCGCCTGCCCGAAAGCGAGCGAAGCCGGCCTGGCGTTTTGGCAGGCGCAGGGCTTTGCGTTCACAGGGCAAGAAGACGAAAGCGGCGAATACCCGGTCACCTATCTTTCGCGCACGATATAGCAGCCAAAACACAAGGCCGATTGCGATCTGCTGCTGCAAGTACATCGCAATCGGCCGAAAACACATCTTGAGAGAACGCTCATCTCGCTTGCAATAAGGCGCTGCAAGCGAAACGCAGGCAGCTGTTTAGCGCAGCTGATTGTTCCACATGTGGTCCATAGGGCCAGACCCTTTGCCCAAATTGAGCCCCGCGGCCAGCGCTCCGGTTATATAGCTTTTAGCCGAGGATACGGCATCCTCAAGGGAGCGCCCTTGGGCCAACCCGCACGCAATGGCGGAGGAAAGCGTGCAGCCGGTTCCGTGCGTATTGGCGGTATCGATGCGCTTGGCTTCAAACCACCGAACCGAACCTGCAGCATCAACCAGCACATCGCTCGCATCGTTTTTGCCGTGGCCGCCTTTCACCAGCGCCGCCTTGGCGCGCGTTTTTGCCGGCCGATCGCCCAATCCCACAAGACATTTTGCGGCACGTTCCTGGTCTTCGCGGCTGTTGATTTCAAAACCGCACAGCACTTCGGCTTCGGGCATGTTGGGCGTAATCACGTCGGCAAGCGGGATGAGCTCTGCGCAAAGCGCGTCAAGGGCATCATCGGCAATAAGGCGCGCGCCGCTGGTTGCCACCATTACCGGATCAACCACAATATTCTTCGCATTGTTGCGAACGAGTGCTTGCGCAATGGCGCGCACCGTCTGTGCTTGCGAAACCATCCCGATTTTTACCGCATCGGGACGGATATCGTCGAACACCACATCTATTTGCTGGGCAACAAAATCTGCCGGCGCATCGAAAACGCCGAAGACCCCGGTGGTGTTTTGTGCCGTGAGAGCGGTAATAGCCGTTTGGGCAAACAGGTGATGCGCCTCGATGGTTTTCAAATCGGCTTGGATTCCTGCCCCTCCGCTTGAGTCTGAACCCGCAATGCTCAAAACCGATTTCATCGTCTTCCCCTTCCCTTGCGCACTGCACGGCCGCCACCTGCAGCCAACATGCAATCAGATTCTTTTAAAGCGCATTACGCGATTGCCGCGTTCACCTTTTCTACCAGCTCGCGCGTTGCCGCCTGAATGTCGTCGGCCGCGAAAATGGCCGAAACAACGGCCGCACCGTCAAATCCCGTTCCGGCGAAATCGCCTACCGTGCGCTCGTTAACGCCGCCAATGATAACGACGGGTATATCGACTGCCGCGCATATATCGGCGAGCATCTGCTTGGTAACAACCGCCGCATCGGGTTTGGTGGCCGTTGCGAACATGGCGCCCACACCCAAGTAGTCGGCGCCATCGGCCTGTGCTTTGCGCGCCTGTTCGACCGTCTCAACCGAAACGCCGATGATGGCGTCTTCTCCCAAGGCTGCCCGCGCGTCAACGCAGGCCGCATCCGACTGCCCCACATGAACGCCATCAGCGCCGCTTTCCCGCGCTGCCTCAACGTCGTCGTCTATGACAAAGGGCACCCCTGCCGCCTGGCACAACGGCACGAGCTCCCGGGCAAGCCGCACAGTTTCTTCGTGAGTTATCGCCTTTTCGCGCAGCTGAATGAACGTTGCTCCGCCATCCAGCGTTTGCTGTACGCATTCGGCGAGCGTTCGCTTACCCAGCCATGCCCGATCGGTAACCGCGTACACCAACATTGAGGCGCGAATTGCTTCTGGCGTCCAGGCTCCCCGCACTCGGCAATATTCGTTTGGCTGCATTTCAGTTGGTTCGGTCATGCTCTCTCCCCTGCGCTGCGGCTTCCTCTATAAGATGGGCGCGCATAACGTACGTATGCGCAGCCCCTCTTGCTCTAAGAACTATTACAGCGGCTTTGCGCCCTTTGATTTTACGCCTCTACTTCTTGAACGCGCGCACCTTCCACAAGCTGTTGCGCATCAAGGTTGTACAGCGCGTCAAGCAGATAGGTGCGGAAGCTTCCGTTGCCATCCTGCTCGCTCATGCGCGCAGCGGCGATTTCACCTGCAAGGCCCTCACCTGCAACAGCAGCCACAACCGCCTCCAGAGGACTCTCGGGATTCGCTACCATATACGCCGCAACGATGCAGGTGAGCATGCAGCCCGAGCCCGTCATTTTGCCCATGATGGGATGACCGTTGCGAATGGCGATTGCCCTGGTGGCATCTGCGACAATGTCAATCGCGCCCGTTATTGCCACGATTGCGTTCGCCTTTTGCGCCACCGAGCGAGCAAACGCCGCCGACGCCGCAAGGTTTTCCTCGGTCACGGCATCGTCGGGGTTCACATCTACGCCACGCGTGGCCGCTGAAGCGCCGGCGATGGCTTTGATTTCGGACATATTGCCGCGAATAACGCTGATGCCCAGGGCATCAAGCAGCTCGCCTGCCGTCGTGGTGCGCAACTCAGACGCGCCCGCCCCCACAGGATCGAGCACGATGGGATGTTGCAACTCGGTAGCACGTTTACCGGCTTTCTTCATGCCCTTGATGCTGCGCTTGTCCAGCGTGCCGATATTGATTACCAGGCCACCGCAAATGCTGGTGATGTCTTTAACATCATCGGGTTCAGCGCTCATGATGGGGCTTCCACCGCACGCCAGAAGGCCATTGGCGCAATCGTTTACCGTTACGTAATTGGTTATGCAGTGCACCAACGGCGTGGTAGCACGAACGTTTTCAAGAGCTTGGGCAAGATCCTGGTTTTGCATGATGGTTCCTTTCTTTTGAGCAACGGGTGTTAAAGCAAAGCCTACAGGCACATTTCTTCCCTACAGGCGCGAGTTTTCCAATTTCTCCAGCGCTTCGTTCATCGTGCGCACGGCGCACATAGAGCCGCACATGGTGCAAGTGCCCTCGGTGGAAGGAGGTGCGCTGTCCACATACGCGCGCGCTTTCACCGGGTCGATGGCCACTTTGTACATAGCCTCCCAATCAACGGCGCGGCGCGCATCGGCCATCGCGTTGTCGGCATCGCGTGCACCAGGGATTCCCTTGGCGATATCGGCCGCATGCGCTGCGATGCGCGAAGCAATGACACCCTCGCGAACATCATCCACATCGGGCAGGCGCAAATGCTCAGCCGGCGTTACATAGCACAGGAAATCGGCTCCCGATGCTGCGGCAATCGCGCCGCCAATTGCGCCGGTAATATGGTCGTAACCAGGAGCGATATCGATTACCAACGGCCCCAGTACGTAAAACGGCGCGTTGTGGCACAACCGTTTTTCGATGACCATGTTGGCGGCAATCTCGTTGAGGGCCATATGACCAGGCCCTTCAACCATCACCTGCACGCCCGCGTTCCACGCGCGCTTGGTGAGCTTCCCGATTTCTATCAGTTCCGCCACCTGGCCAGCGTCGGTTGCATCATCCAGGCAACCAGGTCGCATCGCGTCGCCAATGCTGATGGTTACGTCGTGTTCGTGCAGAATCTCAAGCACATCGTCATAGCGTTCGTAGAAAGGGTTCTCGTTTCCTGTGAGCTCCATCCAGGCGAATATGAGCGATCCGCCGCGGCTCACCACGTTCATTTTGCGCTTGGTTTCCTTGAACGATTCGATGGTGCGCCTGTTCATGCCCGCATGAATGGTAACGAAATCCACGCCGTCGAGAGCATGCGCCTCCACCACGCGCAGAAAATCGTCTGCGGTGATATCGGCGAGCTCTTTCTCAAGGTAGCCGATGGCATCGTACATGGGAACCGTTCCGATCATGGCCGGAGAGCGATCAACCAGCTGCTTGCGGAACGGATGGGTTTTTCCGCAGTTCGACAAATCCATGATGGCGTGCGCCCCGTAGCGCAGCGCCGTCTCAACCTTTTCCCACTCCATGGCGGTATTGGCTATGTCGCCGGATATGCCCAAGTTCACGTTGATTTTTGTGCTCAGGCCCGCACCAACGCCTTCCGGCGAAAGCGCTTTGTGGTGCACGTTGGCAGGAATGGCAATGTTTCCTGCGGCAACGCCAGCACGGATGAATTCCGCATCGCGGTGCTCTTTTTGCGCCACTTCGTACATTTGCTGGGTAATTTCGCCGCGACGCGCGGCATCAATTTGCGTCATTGCACTCCCTTCGTTGGCATTACCCATATCAGGTTCTAGGGTCGAGACGTTCACCGCGCCTCCTCTCAGCCTGCCGGTTTCACCAGGACGGCACCTTCGCACAGAGGCCATCCTGAGCAAGCTCCCCTGTATTAAATTGTGCGCCGCCTTCGCTTAATGCGTATCGGGAGGCGCTTCGCCTATTATATCGTTTTGCGTGACAATGGAATGCCTTGTACAGGCCGATGACACTCGCTTGTTAGCCAAGCGGATAAAAAACGTACAGCGTGCCGGATTCCACGTGCACCGACGCCGGCTTTCCCACAAGCTCGTTAGAAAGCCCCAGCGAGGTACGGTTAGTGAGCTGCGCGTTTTCCAGCGGATACTCCAAGCCAAATTCGGAAACGCCTGATGCAACATCGTTGGCAGAAAAGACCGAAACAACGCCTTTTTCCGTGTAGGGAAGCTCAAAAGAGCTGGGGCCCACCAGCACGCGTAGCGCCGAAGTTGCATCGATTGCCACCACACGCAAACCGTCTTCCGCAAAGCGGGCGAATATTTGCAAGTTTGCCAGCGTGTGATCGAGACGCCCCCCTAAGGCGCCATAAACCTCAACGCTGTCGAAGGCTTCCTCGCGCACGAAATCGAACGCCAGCTCCAAATCCGACTTGTCTTTATGCGAAGGATAGCTTTTCACCAGGGCCGCTGCGGGCTCAAAACCTAGCGAATCGAAATCGCCCAACGCTACATCGGGTTGCACGTTTACCGCGTGCAAATGAGCAAATCCCGCATCAACGGCCACCACGCACGCAAACGCGTGCTCATGGTAGCGACGCAAAAAGTGAGAGGCGTTGAAATCGCTTGCCGCAACTAACGCGCATGCACTCATGCGAATTACCTCCTGAATGCGCAGAACCCTTCCCTTTCGAATGCCGTCTGCTAGAATAGCATAGCCGAGTGGACCAGACGATCGCGTATGTTCGCATGCGAGGAAAGTCCGGGCTCCAAAGGGCAAGATGCCAGCTAACGGCTGGGCGGGGCGACCCGACGGATCAGTGCCACAGAAAAGAAAACTCCCGCGTGGGCATGTGCGCCCGCGCGAGAAAAGCTGAAACGGTGCGGTAAGAGCGCACCAGCGCGTCGGTAACGACGCGGCTTGGTAAACCCCATCTGGAGCAAACGCAAATAGGGATGCAATACGGCCGCCCTTCCGTGCATCCGGGTTGCGCGCTAGAGGCGACAGGCGACTGTCGTTCGAGATAAATGATCGTCCTAATGACAGAACCCGGCTTATCGGTCCACTCGCACACGCTGAAACCAAGAAGGCCACCCCGTAAGGTGGCCTTCGTCATGTTACGTTGCTTGGCTGCTAAACCAGTTTGTTTACAACCAATTACTCGGGATCGTCGAAGTCGAAGTCGTCGAGCGCGTCACCGAAACCGGAGAGGTCCTTATCGCCCGAAAACGCCATCGGCGCAGCCGCTTCGGCAGCAGGAGCGGACGTTACGATGGGCATTTGATAGCCGCCGGCAGCGGGAGCTTGATAGCCCATGGGCGCAGCGGCCTGAGGAGCTGCGGCACGAGCATGAGAGGCCAACGGCGAATTGTAAATAGCGTTAACCTGGTCAAGCTTACGCTGGGCATCGGCAATGAAGTCGGAGAGCACGGCGCGGTAGCCATCGCACACGTCGTCGCGGTCGTCCTGGAGCGCCTCGATGTCGCTTTGCACCTTCAAACGATCGGTTTCGGCCTTCTTGACGATGCGATCGGCCTCATTGTTGGCGTCTTTCACAATGCGGTTTGCCTCAACTTTGGCATTGGAGACAATGTCGTCGGCGGAACGCTGAGCCACGATAAGAGCAGAGGCAATAGCCGAAGAATCGGCGGTTTTCTCGGCCAGCTGCTTCTTAAGGTCGGCAACCTGCTCCTGAAGCTCAATGACGTCGGTGGAGAGCACTTCTTCGCGCTCTACTACTTCTTCGTACAAAGGAGCAGACTCAACGGGAGCCATAACGGTTGTTTCCTGGGCCTCCATAACAGGCTCGGGAGCAGCGGCAGCCTGTGCCAGCGCATCCTCAAGCTGAGCCTGCAGGTTTGCGATGTAGGCGTCTTTTTGAGCAAGGTCGTTGATCATCAAGCCAATTTCATCGGCAACATGCTCAAGGAAGACATCAACCTCGTCAACATCGTAGCCTTTACGGTCGATGGAGAAACTTTGCTCTTGAATATCTTGTACGGTTATGGCCATGTTCTCAATCCTTCCGGTTAACGAAGTTGTTGGTTTCGAGGCTTGTCCTTAAGTCCTATTCGAAATAATACCATTGTGCGCTAACTTTTATGAGCGCAATAACGGTCAATCGCCTAAATCACTAGAACAAGCGCAGGATAAACCCTACGCCAAGCTGCAATACCAACAGCGCGATGATAGGCGTGACGTCAAGCATACCGCCAATGGGCGGGATAAGCTTCTTGAACAAATCCAGATACGGATCGCAGATTTTACCCAGAAAACGGTAGATATCGGCGATGATGCCCTCGCTGCGCATGGGAATCCACGACATAAGAATGTAGACGAAGATAACCGTGCTGTACACATTGGCAAGCGAGTAGATGAGGTATTTGATACTGATCATGAACCCAGTTCCTTAGAGCGTTTTACACAGGCGGACACACCTGCTTTGAAGACATCATTGAATCCGCTTGCGTGCATGGCGTCCAGCGCAGCAAGCGTGGTGCCGCCCGGACTGCACACCGCAATGCGCGTTTCTTCGGCTGATTGAGCGCGATCGAGCATGAGCTTTGCCGTGCCGTACACGGTTTGCGTTGCAAGCTTTTCGGCAAGCGACGGATCAAGCCCTTCGGCGGCTGCAGCGTCGCGCAGCGCTTCGATCATAGCGGCCACATAGGCGGGGCCCGCTCCGCTCCCGCCGCACACGGCGTCCATGTCGGCCTCATCAACCACCACCGCTTCGCCAAGACAGGCAAACAGGTCGCGGACGAACGCAACGTCAGATTCACTCGCGCGTACTCCGCCGCATACCCCCGAAGCACCAGCGCCCACCATAAGCGGCGTGTTGGGCATAACGCGCACCACGCGCGCACCTTTGGGGAGCGCCTGCTCGAGCTTGGCGGTTGATATTCCCGCCGCTATGGAAATGAACAGCGGATTAACCGTGGGACCAAACGCGGGCTTGTTCGCAATGCTTTCGAGCACGCCCATCATCACTTGGGGCTTAACGGCCAGCACCACCACATCGGCGGCAGGAGCCTCTGTTGCATCGGCATACGCTGTAACGCCGTAAACGCTTTCCATATGTTGGCGACGAGCCAAGCCAGGGTTTGCCACACTCACCGAAGCCGCGGTTATCACATCGGCCGGAGCCGTGTCGCAGGCAATCCATCCCGCGACGATGGCCTCCCCCATCTTTCCCGCGCCAATTACCAAAATGCGGAAATCGCGGGTGGCGCTGCTTGGGGCCTCGCCTTCAGCGTTACGCTGCGCGTCAAAATCTGTAGGCGCCATTACAGCACACCCTGGTTGCGCAATGCCTGTTTTTCGGCATCGGACAGCGCGCTGCCACGGGTGATGGCGAACACCTTGTCGCCCGGGCATTCAACAGACGCATCCAGCGCGCTTGCAACGCCAAAGGAGAAGTCCAAAATGCGTTTGGACAGGTCATCAGGCGTATTGCGCAAAGCGATAACCACCACATCACCCGACTTGAGCGCCTTGGCAATGCGCTCAACATCGCTGTAGCTCACCGGCTTCAAAACCGAAATGGAGCGCGCCGACGTGTAGGAAGACGGCGTAGAAGATTCGTACGCCTCGTAAGGATCGTAGGAAGATCCTGCATTGGTGCGCGCAGGAGTTTCCGGCGTTGTGGGAGCAAACAGCGAGTCGAGGCCTTCAGAGCGCGAATGACGCGGCGTCGCTATAGCGTCGTCCTCGGCAAACGACGAACGGCTCACCGAGCTGCTTTGACGCGGCGGCAGCGGATCGCGCTTCAAGCGATCGGGCACCTGCGTGTGGGCCTTCACGTCGTCGATAGTTACCAAGTTGGAGTTGCGATAAGCACCGCGTGCGCTTGAAGACGTCTCAAACGCGTTCGCGCGCCTGGGAGAGGCAGCAGGCACCGACGGACGGTAGTCAGAAGCGCCGCCGTCATCATAGTCGGGCCCGTACTCGCCGAACTCGTCCTCGTAGTCGTCGGCGTACTCACCGTACTCGCCGAAATCGCCTTCGTCGTCAAATGCGTCATCGTAATTGTCGTCGTAGTTGTCGTTGCGCGACGAGCGACGACCGCCACGAGAGCCCGCATCGTCTCCCTCGCCAAAACCAAGACGTGACTTCAAACTGTCAAGCATTCCGCCAGCCTCGTTGGAGAAATTGAATTTGGGTGCCATGTTGAAACCACCTGTCCAAATAGTTGCTTGTACTTATCCTGCTCAGCTGTTCGTACACACGTCCGAAGCTGTTACCGCTCGCTAAATTGATCGCTGAATATTGCACGACCTATACGAATCATGGTAGCCCCCGCAAAAACAGCTTCACGCCAATCTTCGCTCATACCCATAGAAAGTTCATTGAAAACAGCCGCTTTATCGGCGGGGAGCTGGGCTTTGAGACGTTCGTGCAACGCTGCAAGCCCCTCAAAAGCTGCGCGCGCAACTTCTTGATTGCCACGCGGAGCCATGGTCATAAGACCACGCACGCGCACATGCTCCATCGCGGCACACGCCGCAAGCAAAGCAGGTGCGTCTTCTGGTGCACAACCGCTTTTCGACTCTTCGCCCGAAACGTTCACCTCAAGAAGCACGTCCTGCACAATGCCTTGTCGCGCAGCAACCTCGTTGATTTTGCGCGCATGGTCGACATCGAACAGGGAATGTATGAGCACGGCGCGCCCCACGATGTCGCGAATGCGCCGCGATTGGATGTTGCCAATGAAGTGCCACCTGTCATGGGGAAACGCGTCGTGCTTTTCTATAAGGCCATCGGGTCTGTTCTCCCCGAAATCGCACGCGCCGCCCTCACGGGCAAGGGCAACGTCTTCGATGCCCACCGTTTTCGACACGGCTACCAGGCGTACCGACTTGGGATCGCGACCAGCCTGTTTGCATATCTCGTCAAGCTGGGCACGCACGCGCGCATAGCGCTCACGCGTGGTTTCGGGCCCTGCCTGGTCTGGGGCGCTTTTCATTGTTTCAGCCATGGGGTTTACCCTCTTAATCGAACGGCTAGCGCGCCGTGGCGACCGCACGTGCCACCAGCGGCTCGATACGAAAAATAATCATCGTTGTTTTGCACGGTGCAAATTCCGCAGTCGGCAATGCGCGCAGGATCGCATCCGACGCGCTCAAGATCGATTTTCGCTGCGGCACTTAAATCGACATGGCGCGCATCCAAGAGCACCGAGGGCCCCAAGGTTTCAGCGAATTGCTGCGAAACCTCTTCACCCGTTTCAAAAGCGGCCGCTTGGATATGCGGGCCAATATAAATGTTGCACTGCGCAGCAAGCGTACGACACACGTCATCCGAGCATTCGGCACCAGTAGCCGCGCATTCGCTTGCAATAAGCGCGCGCATGGTTTTGCCCACAATGTGCGCAACCGCTCCGCGCCATCCCGCATGCGCAACGGCAAAACGACCCGATGGAGCAACCATGATAACGGGCATGCAGTCGGCGAAATTGAGCAAGGCGGCAACGCCAACCGCGTTAACCACCAGCGCGTCCACGCCTTCTGCAGCGCGCGCACGCACCGTTTCAAGCTCATCGTTTTGCGCGCTGTTTACCGTGAGCACTTCCGTTTTGTGAACCTGATTGGGAACCACCAGCGCAGCTCTGCTTGCA
>JAZQAV010000171.1:0-10867 GCA_045545435.1 Eggerthellaceae bacterium
ATAGGGGAGGCCAGCCTCGTCCAACTTGCCGCATTGCTCCACCACGTCGGCCGCGGTGTAGCCCTTGTTCACATGCGCCAGCACCTCGTCATCGCCCGATTCGATGCCTATCATGAGGTCGGTGTACCCAGCTTCGTGCAACACGCGCAGGTCGTCCACCGATTTACGCGTCATGCTGTCGATGCGCGCGTATGTTGAAATGGTTGCATCGGGCAAATAGTCTCGCACGGTGCGGGCAAGCTCCAGCAGGCGTTTTGTGCTCAGCGAAAACGGATCGCCGCCCGAGGCCCAAATATGCCTGGTACCAGGGCGAACGCGCGCGATTTCGGCAAGGTCTTCGCGGATTTGCTCAAGAGGCGCCGGGCGAAAAGGGTAGCCTTTGTAGTACGTGCAAAACGTGCACGAATCGTGCGTGCATCCGACGGTTACTTCAAGGATGACGCTGCCTGCTTCGATGGGCGGTCGTACCACTGGTCCTGTGTAGTGCATAGTGAACCTTTCTGCCTGGTTATGCCCGCGCGACGCATCGTGCGAGGTGTACGGTGACGCGAAACAATGTGCCACGTGCGCGACGCGTGGCAAGGCACAGTTTCGCATTGCGCCATAACCGCGCGTCAGCAGCGCCCTCCCGGCATTCTGCAAGGCAAGGCGCAGTCTCGCATCGCGTGCCACAACGTGAAAAGAGGCGCCAGGCTTAAATGCGCTGGCGCCTCTCCTATGATGGCGTTCTTACAGGGCTTTTGCAAGCGCCTTAACTTCTGCCAATTTCTCTTCCGTTCCGTTGGCGGCACCAGCTACGGTGATGATGCCGGCATCTTCGATGCCCATGTAGCCGAGCATGTCCTTGTACGATGCAATTGCGCCGCTGTAAACATTGGGCGAGCCGGAGCTCAGCAGCAGAGCAGCCTTCGTTGCTTTGGGTGGCTTGCCAATGGCGTAAACGCGCTGGATAGCTGCGCACATTTGGGCGGTCATGTTGAAATAGTAGATAGGCGTTGCGAAAACAACTACGTCAGCGTCAAGATAGGCGGGCATAACTTTGTCCATGTCGTCGCGCTGCACGCATTTGCCTTCACCCTTGGTGTGGCAATACTCGCACGCGAGGCAGCCGGCGATCTTCATTTTGCCAACCTGGATAACTTCTACCTCATGGCCCGCTTCCTGCGCGCCTTCGGTGAAAGCGTTCACCATAGCAGTGGTGTTTTCTTTGCGAGGACTTCCGTTAAGAACAACTATTTTCATGCGCGTTCCCCCTCTTCTCTCTCTCTTAGACGCGACAGGTTTGTGTCACGCGTACAACTTAGTTTACCACCGTATGGAGCTGCCTGTGGGTCGCTCCGCACGTCGCGAACCTTTGTTAGCCGCGTTTGCGAACTTGCCGCGCGCAGGTGGCGTTGGTGGCGAAATAACGTGGAATGTTCCGCACGTCGCGCGCCTTTGTTGGCCGCGTTTGCGAACTTGCCGTGCGCAGGTAGCGTTGGTGGCAAAAAATACGCGGAATGTAACTCCGCGGTGCATGAAAAATGTTCCAGTTTGAGAAATAGCGTCATTTGGGTTACGGCCTGCAAAGATGACACGGGTGTGAACAGGGGTTTTAAAAATAGTCGTTAACCAGTATTTGCTGAACGCATAAACACGGGGTACACAACGCGTAATTTTTGCCATTTTGCGTGATGATTCTTGCAATTGCGCGTTGTTGGCTTTCGATGAGCTCGTTCGCGAGCCTTTGGCGCTCGCGGTAGTTTGCTTCCGGGAACAAAATGGGGCCCAGCTCGTTTTGAACTGGGCCCCGAGTTTTGTGTTACCTGCGTGCAATCAGGCTCGCATATGCTAGTTGTGCGTGCGATCAGGCGTTATGCGTGTTGGCTGTGCCCGAGCAAGTGGCGCACGCGCTAGTTGCTCACGATCAGGCTCGCGCTTGCTAGCCGCACGAGCTCGGCTGCGCACGCTCGGCCGCGCGCGCAATCCGCACGCATTCAAGCGCGCGCCTTATCTTCCTACAGCTCGTCGATAAGCTTAAGCGCAGCTTGCTTGCCGGTCATCCATGCGCCTTCGGTGCAAGCGATCAGGAACATGTACTCGCCACCCAGGTACAGGCCCTTGACGTCGGAAAGGTGATTTTCCTTCATGTTGGTGATGGCGTTGTACTGTCCCGGCGGCTCCAGGTTGATGGCGCGCTCCATGCGGTTGGCCGCCACAACTTCCCAATCCTTGAAGTTGGGCAGGTACTTCTGGATTTCTTCGGCCACGCGCTGGTGACGCTCTTCCTCGGTAAGCGCGAACAGCTCGTCGTCATGCCAGCCAGCGGTGAAGATGTGGATGGCGTTTGCCTTGCCGCTGAAGTCGTGGATGGCCTCGGTGCCCGGCACGTGGTCGAGCTCGGTGAGGAACAAGCCGTAGATAGCGGTAAGGATGGAGTTGTCGCTTTCGGGGATGAGCATGCACATGAAGCCCTCGGGCACGCATGCCTCGGGAACATAGAACACGTAGTGCCAGGTCTTGGAGTACGTGCACGTGGCAAGCGGCTCGCGAATGGTAGCGGGCAGGTTGGGCATAAGGTTCATGGCGTCAACGGCGTCGGTTGCCATAATAACCTTGTCGGTTTCAATGTACTCGCCGCCAACCAGCTTAACGCCCTTGATCTCGTCGTTTTCGATAACAACTTCCTCAACGGCCGTGTTCAGGCGGACGTTGTCCTTAATAACCTCGTAAATGTGCTCGTTGATGATGGTGAGGCCGCCGATAACGCCGTCCATGCCCTTCATCAGCTTCATAAGCGAAATAGGATGTGCCGCGCAAACGTCTTCAGAGCGGGCGAGGGTCATCATGCCCAGCATAGGGCCAAGCAGCTTGTCGGCAATTTCGGGTCCGCCGTGCTCGGTTACCCATTCGCGGGTGGACTGCTCAGAAATGTCGCCCAGCTTCGAGAAGTCGTGGTTTTCGCCAACCTTGCCCATGGCGTTGATGAACGCCGGCAGGAAGCGCGCGCCCTGAGCAACAAGGTTCAGCGGCAGGCCCTTAACCTGAAGAATGGACTTGAACAGGTTGCCCGTGTCCTCGAAGTACTTCACTTCGCCGCCAACGTGCAGGCCGTAAACTTTTTTGGGCGGAGTAACAACGCGATCGAGCAGGCCGAATTCCTTCAAGTACTCGAAGGTGGTTTCCCACTGCGGTTCGGTGAACGCGGCACCATCGTTGTAGATGATGTCCTGGTATTCGCGGAGCGCTACACGTCCGCCAACGCGTCCGGTTGATTCAAGCAGAACATACGGCACATTTGCCTTGTGAAGCTGGTAAGCAGCGGAAAGGCCAGCGTTTCCTCCGCCTACGATAACGACTTTGTTCTCAGCCATTTCGAACCCTCCAATCACGTGTTCATAAGGCGTTTTCGCCTCTCGCGCGCATCATAGCATATTCGAATGCATATATACCAGATTTATATATATAAAAATTTACATATAGAAAAATGTGATATAAAAGAAATTGTCTAATATTTAACCTCCGACGCGCATTGAGGGTTTATACCTAAGCATGCTGCCTTTATGATTGTTGCCGAAACGAAAGCAGAGGGGGCAACGTTGAAGCTTGCGTTCATCTTGCTGGGGCTTATCCAAATGCACCCGGGCATGAGCGGATACGAAATTAAAACGATTATCCAGCAATCAACCAGTTTTTTCTTCAGCGCGCACCTGAGCCAGATTTACCCAAGCCTCAAAGAGCTTGCGGCAAAGGGCTGGGTTGTGTACGAGGTAATTGCCCAGGACGGTCGGCCCAGCTTGAAAGCCTATAGCATTACCGAAGAAGGCTCCGCTGCCCTTGAAGCGTGGCTTACCGAGCCGCTTGAGCCCGAGGTAACGCGAACGAGCATCAGCATGTACTTCATGAAGCTCATCCTTATGGGCCATCTTGATACCGACGTTATTGTTGATTACATCGATAGGGGAATCGAGGCGTTCTCTAACAAACTTGAGCATGAAACCAAGGTGAATTTGGCTATCGAGCGCGCGTTTATTGAAGGAGCTCCCGAGCCCATGCACAGCAGGTACGTCACTATTTGGAGCGATGAGCTTGCCTGCATTCGCGACGACTTGCAGCGGCGCATCGACGAGCTTACCGCCTTGCGCGAAAAACTGCTGGCAATAGAATAGGTGCCTGAACAGGATGCGTTACCGCGCCGCGGCGCGTTACGCGAACAATGCCAAGAAGCGATCGATGATCGTGAGCTCTGGTGTGGGTTCGCTTTCGGGCGCTTCGGCTTTGGGCAGCTCAATAGCGTCGGTCATCATAACAAACTGAACGGCGGTAACGTTGGTGTTGCGCTCGTCAACAAACGACACCGGTTCGAATTCGGGGAAGTCGTAGTCGGCCATTAGCTCGCCCATGCGCTCGCGCATGATGGTGGGCAGCTGCGAGGTGGCCTTATCCAGCTGCGAAAGGCCATCCGAGAGCTGGTTGGCGCCGTCCGAAAGCTGGGCGGTGCCATCGGCAAGCTGCGCGGCACCCGACGACAAGCCATTGTAGTTGTCGCTGAGCATGCTCACGCCCTGCGTGTAGGCTACCAGGCCTGTGTGGAACTGGTCGTAGCCGCTCGAAAGATCCGATAAGCCGGCAGTAAGCTGTTTAAGCTGGTCGATCCTGCCACTTTCCAGGAAGTCGGCAGCGCTGCGCAGCGCGTTTACCGCCTGGTCAATCTGGCCGCCCTCGGCGCACAGTACTTCAATTTGTGCGGCAATGGTTTCAGGCGAACCGCCGCTTGCGTAGTATTCCTCCAACGCGGAATGCAGGGCGAAATACGTGTTCAGCAGGCGTTCAAGGGCCACTGCCGCTTCGGGATTGTCGGCCACGGCTTCGCGTAAGCTGGCAATTTCCTCATCGGAAAGCGAGTTCGCGTAGGCGATGTCGGCAAGGTTGTCCAAAATGGTCGCGGTTTGCATGTAGTCGGAGTCGAGCTCTTGTATGACAACCTTGAGCGACTCAACCAAATCGGCGGCCTCGCGCAGATAGGGCGCGTATTCTACCAAATCGTCGATGTTGCTCAGGTCCACCTGGCCAAGCGCTTCGGCAATTTGCGACAAAATGCTGTTTATCTGCGACGATGCGCCTACGATTTGCGTGGACGACGACGCCACCATTGCCAAGGCGTCACCGAATTCGCCCGTGCCATCGGCTAGCTGGGAAGCGCCGGACGAAAGTTGCGTCACGCCATTGGCAAGCTCGCCGGCGCCGTTGCTTAACTGGGTGATCGCGCTGGAAAGCTCGCCAATTTCGCTTTCCATTTCGCTGGTGTCGGGCAGTTCAACCACGCTGGAATAGGGCAGGGCGGCAATTTGCGCAGAAGCCATCTCGAAGTCTTTTACCTGCGCGGAAAGCTTGAACGAGCCATCGTGGCCTGGCAAAACGGTAAACGCTACGGTGATGTCTTTGCCCGACGTGGCCAACGTGGCACCCTCGGCTTTTACGTTCGAGCACAGCGAGCCGTCCAACGTGAAGGTAATCTGCAGCATGAAGCTGTCATAAAACACGTGGTTGACCTGCTTGTTTGCATTCGTCTTGATGGTGATGTCCAACGCGCCGGTGCTGCCTGCAAGCTCTTGCGGGCTTACGGTGCGCCCGTTGAGCGCGTACGAAATATCGATGTTCCACGGAAGCTGCGCCGCGTTTAAAACGCCCTGGTAAAAGAAGGGGTCGCTGCCAATGGCGAAGGCAACTTTGCCGTTTTCGCTGGTAAGCTCCTGGGTGGTGCTGAGGTTGGCCACCTGACTGTAGGCGCCAAAGTCGTCAACGTTTCCTGCGGAGTCGGCGGTAAAACGGTTAACCACGTACGTTTCGCGCAGCGAACCGTTTGCGTTCAGCATGCCGTAGATCATTTCGGATTTGCTGGCGTTTGCAGCTTGCCCCTGCGCAGAAGCTGCTTGTGCGCCGCTTTGGCTGCCGGCGCTTCCGCTTGTTGCGCCCGAAGCGCATGATGAAAGCGCAAACGTGCCTGCGATCAGGGCAAAGCAAAGCGCAAGATAGGCCACCGCAGCACTGGCGTTTGCGCGTGGCGCGCTAAGGCGCGCAGCGGCATGAGAGCGCGGTGCGTTAAGCCGCGGTGCAGCAACGGCCGCCCTCGGGCGTGCCTTGGCAAGAGCGCGCGTTTTTACCGCGCGTGCGTGTTGCGTTTGCTCACTTCGCATCGGAAGCTGGTACCTCCGTGTAAGAATCTGCTTTGAGCGTGGTGCGTTTAATGATGCCATCACCATACACCAACAGGGCGGGCAAGAAACAGGTCACCATGGCTAACGATATAAGCGCTCCACGACCTAGCAGGAAGCCCAGGCTGCTCACGGCTGAAAGCGACGTAGTTGCCGATAGCGCGAACCCCGCGGAAGAAAGAATACCAGCCGAAACCACAAGCGAAACAAACGTCTCGCCCAAAGCGTTTCGCATGGCTTCTTTCGGCAGGCAGCGGCGCCTGTTGTCCAGGTAATGCGAGGTAAGCAAAATGCCATAGTCGATGGTGGCGCCCAGCTGCACGGTGTTGATTACCAGGTAGCCAATGAAGTTCATGGACACGCCCGTGTAGTACGGAATGCCCAGGTTAATCCAAATACCCGACTCAATTGCCAGCATAAGGGCCACGGGCAGCGCCAGCGAACGGAACGTAATCAGCAGCACAATGGCAATGGCGATGATGGCCACCAGTGACACGCGCACGTTGTCGACGGCCACGATATTTTTCATATCGTACAGGTTGGCGCTTTGACCTGCGGTGTAGTACGTGTCGTAGTGCTTGGCTGTCACGTTTTGAACCGTCTGCACCGCGGCAAAGGCCTCGTCGCTTTCAATGTCGGTGTTCAGGTAGGCCACAATGCGGGCGTAGTTGGGCGAATAGAACTGCTTGAGCGCTTCTTCGCCTGCTATTGCCTGCGGGATCACGGCGCCTACAGAGCTGGCGTACGACAGCACGCTTTTCACGCTGTCAAGCTGCGCGAGCTCTTTGGAAAGGGCGGCCTCGGCGGCCATGTTTCCGCGGGGCACCAGCACCACCATGGCGTTTTGCTGCCCGAATTCGTTCTGGACGGCGATGATGTCGGCGCCCGTGCGCAGGTTGGGGTCGGGCGCACTGTTTTGGTAGGTGAAGGCCGCGTGCGATTGACCCAGGTAGGCGGGCACTATGAGGGCGAACACCAAAATCATGGCTGGTATGCGGATTTTGGAGAGCGCGTTGTCAACTTTTTTGAACGACGGCATAAAGCGGCCATGCGCGGTTTTGTCGATGTAGCGGTACAGAACCAGGGTGAGCGACGGCAGGAAAATAGCCACGGTTATAAAGCTGAAGATGATGCCTTTTACCAGGTTGAGGCCTAAGTCGGCGCCAATTTGGAACTGCATGACCGCCAAGGCGGCAAAGCCGAACAACGTGGTGACGGCGCTGGAGGCAATGGTGGGCACCGATTTCGTGGTGGCGCGCAGCATGGCTTCCTGCACGTTGGGTGCGGTTTGCCGTTCGGCGCCGAAGGCGTGCAGCAAGAAAATGGCGTAGTCAAGCGACACCGCAAGCTGCAGAATGGGGCTGATGGAGGAGGTCATAAACGACACTTCGCCCAGCACGATGTTGGTTCCCATGTTCATGACGATGGAAACGCCGATGGCCGCCAAAAACAGCACGGGCTCGATCCATGACGTGGTGGAGATGATCAGCAGCAAGATGATGATGGGTCCCAGAAGGGCCATGGCGCCCGCCACCTGGTCAACCACGGCGTCTTGCGAAAACGCGGTGTCGGCGGATTCTCCGGTTACCGCGTTGCCCTCGCCGTAGCTGTCGATGAGCGCGCGGATGGCCGCAACCGTGGGGCTTTCTTGCCCAGCTGCGATGGTTACCTGGTACAACGCCGCGCCCACCGTGGGGTCGTTGGGGTTCACGTGGTAATAGGTTTCAACCGTGTCGCGGTCAAGCGTTTCCAGCGGTTTGGTGAGGTCAACGGCAATATCCAGCCAAATGACGTCCTCGACGCCGTCCATGGCCTCCATGGTGCGTTTTATGTCGAGCGCCTGCGCAATGGTGACGTCGTTCACCATAACGTTGGCGTTGGGCATGGCACTGGTGAACTCTTCGGACATGATGCGCACGGCGGTGGTTGACTGCGCGTCGTCGGGCAGGTAGTCGACCATGTCGTAGTTGGTGCGCACAAAGGGGATGAAGCACGCGCAAATAAGCATCACTATCAGGAAAAGCGCGACAACCGTGCGCGAATTCTTGAGTGTTATGCGAAGGATTTTTTCCATGGGTGCCTATCTGCTGCGCGTTGTTTTGTGCGGGTGTGTCGACAGCTGCTCCGATGGCGGTTGCTGGCGGCGCCTACGGCTGGCTTGCGGTTGCGGGATGCGTTGGCAGGTGCAACTCACGTGATTATACGCGATAGGCCTTGCACGCTATTTTTGCAGGTCGCTAGTTGTGTGATAAATCCCTAATCGCTTGCGTTTATGGCAAGAGATTGCGCTTGCGCCGGTGGCTATCGCTGCGCTTCTGGTTGCGAGTCAGTTTGCATCTACGGCTGCGTTTGCGTTTGCGGCTGCGCTTGCAGTTCAGGTTGCGACTGTTGTTGCTATTGCGCTTGCGAATCTGACTGCGCTTTCAGTTGCGTTTGTTGTTGCGAGTCCGCCTGCGTTTGTTCGAGCAACTGCCCGATGGCGTTTGCGGTTTGCGCTTGCTGCGACTCTGCGCTGATGGCGGCGGCACCGTCGCCCGCCTGCTCTCCGTAGTTGCCAAAGGAGCCATGGTTGCCGTCCTTTATCTGCATCTCGGTGGTCGATTCGGGCAGTTTGGAGCGAGCATTTTCGTAGTTTGCCCAGTTGAGCACCTGATCGTTTTCGCCAGTGATGGAAAGAACGTATCCGTCGTAGGTTGACAGGTCTGCCATGGGGTACGAGGCAAGGAACACGATGCCGTCGAAGGAGTCCTGATGGCGCGAAAGATACGTGCTTGCCGCCACGCCGCCCATGGAGTGGCCGGCTATGAACCACGTTTCAATCTGGGGGAACTGCTCCTGGATGCCGCTGGCGGCGTTCGTGTCCAAAAGAGCAAGATTGAACCGAGGTTTCAGCAGTACGCAGAGAATGTCGTACTTGGCGCATTCTTCAAGCAGCGGTGCGTAGGCCTCGGGCTGCACCTTGGCGCCTGGATAGAAGATGAGGCCAGCACGGGGGTTTTCGGGCACGAAGGCGAGAGCGCCGCCTTTAAGGGTTTGCACGGTGACGCCGTCGGCGGAGCCGTTTGCGTCTGCAGCGGCGGCAAGCGCGAGGTTGTCGGCGTGGTAGTAGTCGTTCACGTACCAGGCGAAAGCGCCGCCCAGCACCGCGATTACGATGGCGGTAACAAGGGCTATGCGCTTTGCGCGGGTGTGGGCTTTGCGCGGTGGTTGAGGCGCGGCGGACGCTGCAGAGGTGATGGCGGTAGCGGGAGATTCGGAAGCAAGGAAAGCATCGGCGAGCGCGGGCGTTTGGGGAGTGGTGGATACGGGCGCACCCGCAACGTCTGCGGCCACGGCTGTTGGGCTTTCGGAGGTTGGTGAAGCGTCAGGTGTTTCGGACGTTTGATATGGGTGGAGCATGGGGGTAGATCTTTCGTAGTGCGTCAAATTGCCAGAACGACGCGGCGCGTTTTGGGCGCGATCGCATCGATTATGGTTACAGAGCACCTTACCACGTAAAGCCGGGCTTTCGTGGATGAATGTGGCTGCGCACTACACTCGCGCCATGGCCGCCTTGATGCTCCCAACAACGGCATGAATGTGATACTTGATGGCAAACGCTGCCTCACTATATTCGGGGCGCAGCTCTTCGATTGCGTCAAAAAGCGGAAGGATATAGCGCTCGGTTTCGTCGATGTAGGCCGCCACGCGCTCCAGCGAAAAACTGAGCATCATGGCCGACACGTTGTTGCAGCGATCGAGCGTTTTGACGAGGGCCGCAGTAGCGTTTTCGCTGATGGCGGCGTAGTACGCATCGGTAGAGTAGTTGCCGCTCGCGGGCTTGGTGAGCAGCGCAACTGCTTCGCGTACTTCGTTTGAAAACGGCAGCTGGTCAGGGGAAACGCCGCAATCTTCGCACACATCATGCAGCAGGGTGCAGGCCAGCGCCGCGTCGTCGCGAATGCCTAACGCATGTGCGTGAAGGGCCATCGAAAACGGGTGGAAGATGTAGGGCACCTGTGCATCGGCCGCTTGTGAGTCGGAATCCTGCGAGCCGCCAGCATGTTTAACGTGAAACACGCTCGGTTTGCGCAGCTGGCCGGCGTGCGCTGTGGCTGCGAAATCGATGGCGCGCGCGGTTTGCGGAAGGTTTTCCGCTGCGGCGATATCTTCCAGTTTGCGACGCATGCGCTCAATGGAGTAGCTGTCGTCGCGCAGCATCCACATGAAGTCGTCGGCGTTCGCTGTAAGGTTTTTCGGTTGTTCGGTCATGCTCGTCTCCTGAGTAACAATTGCGCTGCGTGCCATGCAGTTTGTAACGCCCGTTACGCGGGGTAGAACGCGCAGCTTGGACCCGCGCACACCGTGTTCTGCGAAAACGTGGAACAGATGGGTGCGGATTCCGAGGCGTCCAACTGTGCACCGCCTATGGCGTTGAAGTGGGGGATTGCCGCTGCGATGGCAATGCGCGTATCGCGCTTGCAGCAGCGCGGACTTCCCGATCGCGCGATGCGCTCGAGCAGCTCGGACACCATCAGTTGGTCCTCTTGCCAGCCCTCTTGTTTCAGCGGAGCATTTTCGCGGATGATGGCGTAGGCCATTCCCGCGGAGGCTGCCGCTCCGCACACGCCCCACCGCGCACACGTTGCGCCCGGCAAATAGGCAGATCGCGCCGCCATTTCGGCAAGGTCATC
>JAZQAV010000172.1:0-6450 GCA_045545435.1 Eggerthellaceae bacterium
TTGCCGTCGAAGTCGACCATCGTCATGTCCTGTTGATCCTGATAGGAGAAAACCCTGTTGCGAGCACCAAGGGAGGCAATCATGTAGCCGCCGGGCAGCATCTTAGGCGGAAAACCATTCATATCTTTCCAGAAACGGACCATTTTGCCGTTCATGTCAATGAGGACAACACCCTTACCAGGTGCCGTGAACAGCGTGTAGCCGCTCCATGCCTTCTCGGGGTCGTAAACGGTAGTGCCTGTTGGGTAAATCGCCGGACGTCCCATTCCTATCCCATTCCTTTCTTTGGTCTTCCAGATGGGCTTTTCGCCATCCTTTAACAATCTTATCTTAGCATCTCAAATTTCTATTTTTCCTGATTCGCAATCGTGATTTTCTATATCGGCTTTCTAGCGCATGCTAACGCTCAAAAACGCGCTCTCGACGCTTTCCAAGCCGGCGCGCATTCGCTTATGACAATCGCCGCAAACACCAAGCAAAAACCAATGATCATGGGCACCGTAAGCACTTCCGCCATAAGAAGAACCGCGAACAGCGCCCCAAAAACGGCTTCGGTTGAAAGAATGAGCGAGCCGAGCGCCGCATCGGTGTTGGCAAGGCCTTTGTTCTGAAACAACATGGTCAAACATGTTCCGGCAAGCACCAAATAAGCAAGCTCCCCCATTATGTGCGGCGAAAGCAAAGCGGGCAGCGAAGGCGGCGCTTCAACGAATACCGCAATCGCGAGCGCGATAACGCCCGCCACCATAAACTGAACCGCCGTGAGCACACCAATGTCGCGGCGGGGGCCCAATACCGCACCGGCCGTAACCTCAAACGCGAACATAATGGCCGAAAGCAACGTGAGCGCATCGCCGTAACCAATTGAAAGGTTTTGAAGCGACGCGCCGGACAGCGTGATAAAACTGATGCCACATATACATACCAGCGCTGCGGCGATGTTGTGCAAACGCGGACGAACGCGCACCCATGCCCATGCGAGAAAAGGTGTGAGCACCACGTACGTGGATGTTAAAAACGAACTCTTAGCGACCGTGGTGAACATAAGGCCGTAGGTGTTCAGCAGATAGGCAACAGCGGTAAACGCGCCAATGATGGCGCCTGCCCGCAGGTGGTCAACGAGCGTTCCCGCTCGCACGGCACGCTTGAACCGATGCGCGAACACAAGCGCAAGAACAACGCCGGCCGCGAGCATACGTATACCCACCAGCCAAAATGGCCCAATCAGATAAACGATGTCTTTAATTACAACGGTTGCAAGGCCCCAGATTGCCGCAGCCGCGGCAAGCATGGCGCCATAGAACAAGCGCGAACGACGAACTTGCACGCAGCTAACCGATTGCCGGCACGCCGTATTGCTGGTAATAGGCGTCAAGCGCCGCCTTGATTTGGTCGTCGATTAGCACGCGTCCCTCAACCTCGCGGTTGTACAGGTGCTCGGTGACCTCGGCCATATCAACAATGGAAGCCGTGGGGAATCCGTACTTTTGGGACACTTCGTCAATAGCGGCCATAGTTCCGCTGGGGCCCACTTCCATGCGGTTGAGCGACACCATAAGGCCTACCACCTGGACATCTGCCGCTGCTTTCAAGATGGGGAACGTCTCATCGATGGATTTGCCGGACGTGGTGACGTCCTCGACGATAACCACGCGATCGCCGTCTGCAAGCTTGGAGCCCAGCAAAATGCCGGTATCGCCGTGATCTTTTACCTCTTTACGGTTCGAGCAGTAGCGCACCTGCTTACCGTACAGCTCGCTGATGCCCATAGCCGTGATAACCGACAGAGGGATGCCCTTGTACGCAGGGCCAAAGACCACGTCGAAATCAAGACCGAACGCGTCGTTAATGGCGCGTGCATAGTACAAGCCCAAACGATGCAGCTGATCGCCGGTAACGTAGGCGCCGGCATTCATGAAAAACGGAGATTGACGACCGCTTTTAAGCGTGAACTCGCCGAATTTCAAAACGTTGCTTTTCACCATGAACTCGATGAATTCCTGTTTGTAATTCTCCATACCGGCCCCTTTATCATTGAAGCTAAACGTGGTTGCCAAGCGTACGCGGTTCGCGAACCGTTCGCGCAGAGTTTTCGCGAGCGAACGCACCGGTGCGTCCTTGCGGCAGCAATGTGAACATAATAGCGCAAGCGGACGCAAGCCGCCATTTTAAGACGATCGGCATGGGCATAGCCGTCTAAGTTAGCTGGCCAACAGGTGCGGCCCACACGTTGGGACGCTTACGGTTTGCTAACGATTGCCATTCGGCGTCTTCGGCACCTTCGGCTATTCGCCGTCATCGATCGCGCACTATCTTCGGCAACTCGGGACCTTCGATTATTCGTCGTCGTCAAAATTCGAGAGAATTTGGTCGTACAAATCGCCCATCACGCGCTTTGGCGCTCCTGCTTCTCCGAAATACGCATCGTCTGTCATCATGCGACGGCGTTCAATCAACAATTCCAAGAAATCATACAGAGCGTGGCTGAAAGCAACTGCTAAAAGACTTCCCGACCATACAAAAAGGCAACCGAACGCCAACGCAATTGCGGCAACAACCAAACGCTCCCACGCTTTTCCGTATTGCGCGTGAATGAGCGTAAACAAAACCGCGGATATCGCAACCGCGATAACCACCGGCGACGGCTCCACAACAAACTGGCCAAAAAAGACGGTAAGGACAAGAATAAGGCCGTAGCGAAACGCGAACTCTTCGGCGAAGCCAACCAAAAGCGAAAGCCCCGCCAAATGCGGCAACGACAACCGCGGAAGCTCGCCGTTAACACCCGCCCGTATTTCGTAGGTATCCGCCTTATACGATTCGGAGCGCGGCCACAGCACTTTGTGCACCAACAGGGCAACAGCACTTGACGCCAACGGAATGGCAAGGGCAAAGCCTATGGTCGCAAGCGGATGTGACCCTAAGGTAAGCGCCTGGCCCAAATTGAAGCCCCACCCGCAATACACCAAATTCCAATACCAGTCGCCCGAGGATGCACCGGTGTAAACAATGGCCAGGATAATGCCCAAAATGAGCAAGATCCCGTCAGTGCGCAAAACCTCTCCAACGAGCAGCGAGCGCTCATCTTCTGGCAAAGGGTATTTTTCTTCGGGCTTCACGCTGTCCTTTCGTCTTAGCTTGGCGACCTGCGAGCGTGCGGCGAGTCGCTGGTTTGCGTAGCACGCCCAAACAATTGCGCGTTAGCTCATCATTCGTTCGCTCGCCCAGGCAATCGCGCGTTTGTTCGCCGTTCGTTTGCGCGGCCAGGCAATCGCGCGTTGGTTCACCGTACGGTAGCGCGCCCAGGCAATCGCGCGTTGGTTCACCGTTTGGTAGCGCGGCCAATCCATTGCGCAGGTTCGCCATCTGCCCCTCAGGGCAGCCGTCAAACTGCTTATCTGGTTCTTACGTAAAGTCTACCCTTCCCCAACGTTTTTTCGCCTGCAGGGCGCGATACTTACAACCAATCCTAAACAATTGCCAACACAACGGGCACATCCGTTGCGCAGCAAAACAAAAGACTCGCATGCAAGCAAAAGCTGTGTTGGCACATTCGGATTGTGTTGTTGGATTAAAAGGAAGATGCGTTGGGCGAGAGCTACAAAAACTGGATCGGTTTGATGGATTCTGGAGTAGGTGGCATCAGCGTGCTCAAGCGCGCCATCGATGCGCTGCCCGCTGAAAATTTCGTCTACTACGGCGATTCGCTTTATGCGCCCTACGGCGAAAAGGATCCTGCGTGGATTCGCGAACGCACCAGTATCATCGTAAACAACCTCATCGACCAGGGCGTAAAAGCCGTCGTTATCGCCTGCAACACCGCAACCAGCGCCGCAGCCGATTACGTGCGCGAACAGCACCCCAACTTCCCCATTATTGGCGTCGAACCGGCGCTTAAACCCGCGGCAATTTCTCCTGAAACCGGGCACATCCTGGTGATGGCCACCCCCGTTACCATCCACCTGCAGAAATATCAAGAGCTCTACAACAAATGGAGCCGCGATTTGGACGTGAGCTCAGTTGTTTGCGAAGGGCTGGCCGGTCGCATCGAGCAGGGAAACCTTGAAGGCGCCGATCTTCACGAGCTGCTCGAAAGCCTTATTGGCCCCTATCGCGGAAAAACTGATGGAGTGGTGTTGGGATGCACACACTACCCGTTCATCCACAAGCAAATTCGCGAAGTGTTGGGAGACGTGCCCTTGTTCGACGGCGCGTTTGGAACCGCTCGCCATTTGGCGCATGTACTGGAAGAACGCAACCTTAAAAACGATGGCGCCCAACGTGGCCGCGTGGTTCTTCACTCCAGCATCGAGTCGCCCGAGCAAAAGGCCCTCTACGACTGGTTCTTTAGCCAGCAACTTGAAACAAGCGAGTTCATCCAACACTAATTCGCATAAGCACTATCAAGCATCACCCAAAGGAGACCCCCATGAAAAAGGGAAACCCCGTAGCTCTTCTGCCCATACTTGTGTTCCTGGTCCTCTACCTTGGGCTGGGTATCATCATGGAATACGGCCTTGGCGTTGAAATGGGCTTTTACAACATTCCCATCGTTGTCGTGTTCCTGGTGGCGCTGCTGGTTGCCTGCGTGCAAAACCGCAAGCTCACGCTTGACGAGAAAATCGTCATCATGGGCGAAGGCGTGGGGACCAAAACTATCATCTACATGATTTTGATCTTCATGACGGCGGGCATTTTCGTTGGCGTGGTGGGGCGCGGCTCCGCCGAAAGCTGCGCGTACTGGCTGCTGTCCATTGTGCCCGCAGAATACGCGGTTGCGGTCATGTTCGTGGTTGCTTGCTTTGTGTCCATTTCGATGGGAACTTCTGTTGGAACCATTACGCTTTTGACCCCCATTGGTTTCGCTATCAGCCAAGCGACGGGCTTCAGTTTGCAGCTGTGCGTGGGAACCATCATGGGCGGCGCCATGTTCGGCGACAACTTAAGCTTTATCTCGGACACCACTATCGCTGCGTGCATTGGCCAAGATTGCCAGATGTCCGACAAGTTCAAAGAGAACTTCAAGATTGCTTTGCCGGCTGCCCTGGTCACCTTGGTGATTGTACTGCTCCTCAGCTTTGATTCGGGCATTTCAGGCACCGTAAATCAACCGTACAATCTGATCCAAATTATCCCCTACCTGCTGGTATTTGTTGGCGGCATTGCGGGCATCAACGTGTTCGTGGTGCTTCTGATTGGCATTGTTTCGGGAGCCATCATCATGATTGCAACGGGTGCCACCGCGCCGCTTGACCTGCTTGCCAACATGGGAAACGGCGCCGCCGGCATGTTCGAGACCAGGATGGTGGCCATACTGGTGAGCTGCATTGGCGCGCTGGTACGCGAGCACGGCGGCTTCGATGCGCTTATGAACGCTTTGGTAAACGTCTTCAAAGGCCGCAAAGCGGGCCAGCTGGGCATGGGTCTTTTGGTTGGGTGTATGGACATCGCAACGGCCAACAACACCGTCGCCATTGTTATGTCGAATCCCATTGCCGCCGACATGGCGCGCCACTATGGCGTTTCGAGGCGCAAAACTGCTTCCATCCTTGACACGTTCAGCTGCGTTTTCCAGGGCATTTTGCCCTATGGCGCGCAAATGCTGGTAGCCATCAGCGCCGTGGTAACGCTGGGTGGCACCGTGAGCGCTTTCCAAGTTCTCCCCTGCCTTATTTACCCATTTGCGCTGTGCATCAGCTGCCTGCTGTTCATTTTCGTGGTGCCCGACAAGAAAGAGCAGCAGCGCGCCGCCGAGGAAGCAGCTGCCTACGCGAAAGAGCAGGCTGAGTAGCGCGCTAGCAGGAGCGCGAGGCGGGGCGCGAGGCAAGGGCCCCGGACCAGATTGCGCGAACCAGCGCGCTAGCAGGGGCGCGAGGCGGGGCGCGAAGCAATGTGCGTAACAAGGTGTGCAACAAGGTGCGCAGTCGGACGCGAAATAGGGCACCCGAACCGGGCAGCCAAGCAAAATGCGAAGCAAGGCGTGCAAAGCAGCGATTTGAAACTTCGCGCGCAATAGCGGGCACGACTTTGATGATTCGCCGCATTTGCGTCCCCTAATGGCAAAAAAATACGCGTTGTGCATCCTGTTTTCGAGAAACAGCCACGTTTACCTGCATCAAAGCTTTTCGCGACCTGGGGATTCGTAGTTCCGGATGCAAATAACGCTGCGAAAATGGCTCGCGTTCATTACATTTCGCGTATTTTTTGCCACAAGAAACGCGGTTCGGATGCAAGTGCGCGCTCTGCCACAAGAAACGCGGTTCGGCTGCAATAAGCACTCTGCCACCAGGGATACATTTCGGCTGCAGGCAGTGCAGTTTTGAACACAAGGTGCTCAAGCAATCAAAAAGGCCATCGGGGATGCCCCGATGGCCTGCGGTTCCATGGTGGTCGCTACTGGATTTGAACCAGTGACCCCCGCCGTGTGAAGGCGATGCTCTCCCGCTGAGC
>JAZQAV010000173.1:0-11176 GCA_045545435.1 Eggerthellaceae bacterium
GCAGCTGCGGCTGCGGCTGCTGCTGCGGCGGCGGCTGCATAAGCGTCGGCACCTTCCGATTTTGCCTGCTTTTCGGCGGCAAGCGCAGCAACGGCCTGCTCGTTGAAGCCCGTTTCCGCGGCGGCGCGCTCGTAGTCTTCATCGGGAATGCTGTCGTATTCCATGACGGCGTGGTGCGCAGGGCGCATGCGGGCGCGGCGGCGCACATGCTCGTCCTCTTGCGAGAACATGCCATCGTCGGGCTCATGCCAGTCGTCGGGCGTATCGTCGTCGGGAACGATCTGATCCCAACCATTTGAAGGATGCGCAGAATTCGACCAGCTCAGCGCCCAACTGGCACCATCGCTATCGTCTTCGGGAACCACAATGGGCGCAAATGCCTGGGTGAGGCCGATGGGGTTCTCAAACCCTTCGTAGCTCCTTGGAGACGCCTCGAACAACGCATCGTCATCGGGATATTCCTCCTGATAACCATCCGAATAGTTGTCGTTTGCCGCGTCATCTTCTATCGGAGTGCCTTGCGCATCGTCTTGCACATTACCGTTTTCTTCAAAGATGTCGTCTTCGTTTTTGCTCATTGCATCTTCTCCCTGCCGCGCGAAACACGCGAACGTTCATCGGAAAGTCCTGCTTTCCCGACGGTTCAGCTTCAGCGCATAAATACCATGCAGTAAATTACCGCAGCTATAATTGCCAGTACCGCAAATGCGATAATCCCCTTCTGCATTCCCGACATGGGCGCAGAGTTCAAATCTTCTAACGTAGTTTCATGATAGTCATCGCGAGACGCACGCTCACGCCTGGCGTCCGACGATGCCTGCTGTACATCCTGATAGGCCGCAGCTTGCTGAGGGCGCCTCTCATCTTGAATTTGCGGTTCATCAGCATCTGCGCCACTCTCGCGAGCAGGAGCAACGTGCGTATGCGCTGCGTCCTCCCCGTGCTCGTTTTGCTCGGCCGAACGCGAAGACTTGGCTTGCGGCACCTCGTTCACCTGGTGAGACGAGGCGGGAACCCCTGCATGAATGACGACATCATCGGTGTCGTCGGAGGTTACGGAAATGTGCTTGAATCCGCTGACCTCAGCCACAAACGCCCCTTTCTTCACGCGCAAATTGCTTACGCAGATTATAAAGGACGAGTTTGTACCCATGTCGCGCAACAAAGAATATCCACGGCAGCTGGGCGTAAAGAGCAGCGTTCAGCAATGCCGCGCAAAAAAACGGCGGCGCGCGAGAAAACCATTGCGCACACGGCAACGAGCATCGGGCGAGCTTTTGACGAATCGGTACCTAAACGCCGCCCTTACCTTGCAACGAGGGGAAGTGGGATATCATATCCTCATCGATTCCAACGTCCGCGTTTTTCACCGCAGGACGAAGCAATCAACCGAAAGGCCGAGCATGATCCTTGCCCCTTCTTCAACCGTGCATGGGTTTACCGTACTTGAACAGCAGCGGATTCCCGAAATATCGGGCACTGCTTTCGTCATGCGTCACAATAAGTCGAATGCCCGTCTGTTGTATCTGCGCAACGATGACATCGACAAGGCGTTCGCAATAGGATTCAAAACGCCGCCCCAAGACGACACGGGCGTCTTCCATATTCTTGAGCACTCGGTGCTGTGCGGTTCCGACAAATTCCCGGTCAAAGAACCCTTCGTCGACCTGCTTAAGAGTTCGATGCAAACCTTCCTGAACGCCATGACGTTCTCGGATAAAACCATGTACCCGGTGGCATCTACCAGCGAAACCGACCTGTTCAATCTTATGGATGTGTACCTGGACGCGGTGTTTCATCCGGCAATTTACCACAAGCGTGCCATTTTCGAACAGGAAGGATGGCACTATGAGCTGCGCGCCACCGACGACGCGCCATCCGCTGACGGCGAAAGCGAAGCTCCCGGCGACATCGATGTGGCAAACCTGGACGCCTCGCAATTCAATCTTGTCTATAACGGAGTCGTTTTCAACGAGATGAAGGGGTCGCTTTCAAACTCCTCAACCGTGCTTTACGACCGTTTGCAGCAAGCCCTGTTCCCCGATACCGCCTATGCGTTCGAATCGGGCGGCACACCCCGTGCCATTCCTGAGCTCACCTACGAGCAATTCCTTGATGAGCATCGCCGCCATTACCGCCTGGACAACAGTTACACCGTGTTGTACGGCGACCTTGACATCGACCATGCCCTCGCTTGGCTTGATGAGCGCTATTTTTCGCCTATAGCCGACGAACAGGCAGCAATCGATGCCACACGGGCAGCTTCCGGTGAAGCGCCGCTTGCCCCGCGCGCGATAGAGTACCAGCAGCCCGTTGAGGCCCTCAACATCACTGAAACCATGCAAACGACGCCCGAAAACGCGGTGGCCGCGTGCGGATACGTTATTGGTACCGTACGCGATCGCACGCGCGCCATTGCATGCGACATACTGCTTGACGCGCTGTTCGGTAGCAACGAAGCCCCTCTGAAGCGCGCTTTTTTGGATTCGGGCATCGCAGAGGACGTGTCCGCCTTCATCGCTGACGCCATGTTGCAGCCGTTTGCGATCATCCAACTTAAAAAGCAGCGCGAAGACGCTTTGGAGCAGCTCATTCCCCTGCTTGAACGCGAATTGCAAGCCATACTAAACAACGGGCTCGACCTTGAACTTGTTGAAGCGTCGCTCTCGCATGCCGAATTCGTAATGCGCGAGCACGATTTCGGCATCTCCGATGGCGTTTCGCTTGCCATGTCAAGCCTGTCGGGCTGGCTGTACGACGACGACCTTTCCTGTGCGTACATTCGCTACGACGACGTGTTCTCCTGGTTGCGCAAGCAGCTGAATACCGGATATTTCGAAGAGGTGCTGCGCAGCGTCTTCCTTGAGAACAACCATCGCGCAAGCGTTCAAATTCTGCCCATAGCAGAGGAAACAACCGACGAGCAAACCAAAAAGCTGGCCGAAACCAATGCGGCCCTCACGGCCGACGAGCGCCGTCGCATCGTCGAAGAAGAGCAGCTTTTGCGCGAAATGCAGATGCAGCCCGACTCCCCCGAGGCTCAGAAGTGCCTTCCGCGCCTCACCATCGCAAATATCGCCGAAGTGGCCGCCGAGAAGCAGCCCACGCTTGACGAAAGCGCCCCGGTAACGTGTTTGCGCCACCATATCGACACCCATGGCATCGCCTACGCCTACCGTTATTTCGATGCGAGCCATATCGCGTTCGAAGAGCTTCCCTATTTGAGCATTTTGGCGCTCGTACTGGGCAAGCTCGGCACCGCAAAACACAACGCCGCCGAGTTGGACACCCTCACGCAAAGCAAGCTCGGCAATCTTTCGTTCTACGCCGACCTCACCGAAAGCCGAGACGGAACAAACAATGTAAGCTTGATGCTGTGCGCTTCGTCAAGCGCCCTGGAAAGCAATGCCGCATGGCTTGCGACCCTCCCCCGCGAGGTGCTGGCCGAAACAGATCTCACCGACACCGCCCGTATCAAAGATTTGCTGCTCCAGCGAAAAATCTCTCTCGAGCAAAGTTTCATTGGTTCAGGTCACGTTCGCGCCATCACGCGCGTGCGCTCGTATCATTCACCCGCGGGCGTTTTGATGGAGCATTTGAGCAACGTGGAGTACTACCGTTTCCTCAAAGACCTTCTCGCCCACTTCGACGAGCGGGCTGCCGATTTAACGATGCGTTTGCAATCGCTTGCCGCTCGCCTGTTCGTGGATGACGGCTGCACCATAAGCTTTACCGGCGCGGATACTGCGCTCGATACGTTCTGGCAAGCTGGCGCCATCATGAACGCCAAAGCGCAAGAAGCGCCGCGCCTGGTTCTTCCCGAGCCGCGCGTTCTCAACGAAGCGTTCATCGTGCCAAGCGATGTCACTTACACCTCTTCGGGCCTCGATCTGCGTCCGTTTGGCTACCAATACAGCGGTTCTTGGACAGTTGCGTCGCGCGCTCTGTCATATGACTACCTGTGGAACGAGGTGCGCGTTAAAGGAGGAGCCTACGGAGTAGGTTTCATGCCGGTTATGACCGGCGCCATGCGCTTCTACTCGTATCGCGACCCCCATATCGATGAAACGCTTTCGCGGTTTGCGCAAGCGAGCACCTACCTGCGCACCTTTGATCCCTCGCAAGAGGAAATGGACGGCTTTGTGATAAGCACGCTGGCCGGTTTCGATGCCCCCAAGAAAACCCGTGCGCTTATTCGCAGGCAAGATGACGCCCATTTCGCCCACGCAAAGCCTGGAGAGCGAGCCACCACACGCTCCCAGATTATCGAGAGCGCGGTTGAAAGTGTTCGCGCCCTTGCCGACCCTGTCGAGCTCATCGCTCAAAACGGCGGTATTTGCACCTTCGGAAACAAGGAGATCATCGAGTCGTCCAAGGCGCCGTTGAACCCGGTCGATCTGTTCAACGAGTAACTCACGTAACGGATAACGCAAAATGAAAGGCGCCCGCATCGTTGCGGGCGCCTTCTTGTTTAACGCTGAAGGTAACGCTCTACAGCCAAACTTCGCTGCTTAATTACCCGAAGAGGCGGCCGTCGAGCTCTTTACCACAGGAAGCTTGCTGGTATCAACGGGGGCACCGAGCCACCTGGTTTCAATAATGTTGACCAGTCCGCCTTCCGTGATTTTCTTAAGCGCTGCAGAGACCGCGTTTTGCAGTTCTGTGTTCTTGGACGACACACCAACGCAGTAGCCGCTGGGATCTTGCAGCAGGGCGTTGATCCTGACGTCAAAATTATTTGAATGCGCAATGTAAGTGCCAATTACCGCATCCGCAGCCACGTATTGCGCCATACCGGACGTCATAGCCGTGAAAGCGCTCTTGAGGTCGCTTTGCGACAGAAGCGACGAATCGCCGAACAGGTTGGTTACGCGCCATGAGCTCTTGGAAGACGTTTGCGCAGCGATGGTGGGATTGCTGCCAACTTCGGGGACAGCCGTAGTGCTGGGAGCGGCAAACAGTGCCACGCCCGTGCTCAAATATGCCTCGGAACGCCAGTAGGACGAATCGCTCGTTGAGGTATCGATACCCATGACAATATCAACTTTGCCTTCGTTCAGAGCGCTTTCCGCACCGCGCCCAACATCGACAACCTCAAGCTTGACGCCCATCTCATCGGCGATAGCAGCCGCAACATCAACGTCGATGCCCACGATCTCTGCAGACGAGGCCGTTTGACCCGCAAGGGGCGCAGCCTGCGCATTGACGCCAACGCGCAACGTTTTTTGCGTGCTTAAGGCACTGGCAGGAACCGTTTGCGTCTTCTCAGGCGGCGTATAGCTTTGAGAAGTGCAACCGGCCAACACGAGCGCGCATGACAGTGCGGCAACACTGGCCAACACGAGCAACCTCAAACGCTTCATAAGCGAAATCCTCCCATCGGTCAAGCGAAAGCGCATGCTTTCACTCTTGCGTATGCGCTTCTTTCGGCTGACCTAGTTTTCGACCCCACACCCGCACATTGGGGCTTTGCTCTCACGCTGCCCTCTCGCCCGTCGCGACCTTGTCGCGAAATATGTTAGAAGAGCGGGCGATGCGACTTACTCCTAGAACGCGCCGTGCTCGCCTGCGCAAAACGCAGGTTTACGTGGATCCTTTCGACCGCGTCTGCCATGGACTTGAAAACGATTGATCGTTTCGCAACTACAGACCCGAAAGAAGCTTACTCAGTTTAGCAGATAAGATTCCCGCAGATGATTGCACGCCGCGAACTTACCGAAGAATGCGTAAAAGCACTTCGTGAATGAAGCGCCCCCGCCACAAAGACGCAACAACAGCCGTTTGTCCACACGCGCGCGCAAACATGTTGGCTTTCTGTCGAAAGGCCGTTTGAGGGCTGCAAGAACGCTCCTATACGATGAAACCATGAATAACAAACTCCTTGGACCACACTCAGTCGACGTTAAACGAACTGCAGCGGCGTTCACCAAAATCGCATCTGAGGTTATCGCCGAAACGCTTTGGCCCACCCGCTGCGCCGTCTGCGATACGCCGGGTGCGCTTTTGTGCACCTCGTGCGAAACTGCGCTCGAGCAAGTTGATCAATGGCGCGCCTGCCCCATCTGCGGCGCTCCGTATGGCATCGTGCAATGCACCGAATGCAATCCGGTTGCCCTCAAGCGTGCAGGACGTAGCGAGTTGCCCTTTTGCTCGTGCACCAGCGCGGTTTTGTATACCGACGCCTCCAGCGCAATCGTTCGAACGTACAAAGACCTGGGCGAGCGCCGTCTTGCCGCCCTTATGGCAAAGCATATGGACGATGCCATCGATCCCTCCTGGAACGTTGACGCCATCACCTTCGTGCCCGCAACCAAGGCGGCGTTTCGCCGCCGCGGATTCGATCATGCGAAACTGCTCGCAAGCGCGCTCGCAAAACGTCGGGGCATCCCTTGCGTGAGCACGCTGGAACCGCCAACCGCGCGCGATCAGCGCGCCCTGGGTCGTCGTGAGCGCATGAGCAACATGCACGGGCGTGTGCGCGCAAATGCGCAAGCGGGCCACTATGCATTCATCGCTCCGCGCATCCTTCTGGTCGATGACGTGTACACCACCGGCTCCACGATCATGGATGCATGCGATGCCCTGTTGGCCGCCGGATTCCAGGAAATACGGTGCGCCACCTTTGCACGCGTATATTGAAAAAGGCACGTTGAAAACGTGCCTTTTCTTGTGATTGATAGCTGTTGCGTTGGGCGCTTAGGAGATGCGCTCCCCGTCAAGACGCGCGTTGCGCTCGGTAAGATCTTCCACGCCAACAGCGATGGAGTGGCGAATGGGCTTCCACTGCGTCTTGTGGAACAAGGCCACCAGCGCAATAGGCACATACGTAAGCATGAACAGCGGGAAGGTGAACATATAGCGAATCTTGCGGCCCATGGTGGAATGGATTGAATCCCACTCGACGAAGGTGGTGAGCACGCCCACCACAAACATGAACAGCATGTAGTTGGCCAGGCAGAAGACAATGGAGGAAACCGACGATGCCACCATAGTGCCTGCGGACATGGCCCCGGTAAGGCCCAGGAACACGATAATCGCGTTGAAGATAACCGAAACGATGGTGAGCAGCATGCCCGGCGCGATGGTCATGAGCATGTCGTAGCATGCGAAACGATAACCTTTGGGATTGGTTACCATGCCCTTCACCAGGCGCGCACCGTAGTTCCAGAACACCTGGTAGAAACCCTTAGCCCAGCGCTCACGCTGATTCCAAGAATCCCTGAACGTGGTGGGCTGCTCGTCGTAGAGCACCGCGGTGGGGCAATACGCAATGCGCACGCCATCCAAAATGCTCGATGCCGAGAACTCGATGTCTTCGGTAAGCAGATGCCAGTGCCAGCCGCCTGCCTTCTCGATGATGTCGGCAGCGATGAAAAAGCCCGTTCCAGAAATTGCGCAGCTGGTATTCAGGTCAAGGCGAGCTTGGTTGAGGAACTTCGCCTCGCGCAAAAACCACGTTGCATAGCCTGCGGAAATCCAGTTGGAATCATAGTTTTTGGAATTGCGGTAGCTGGTGGATGCCTTGGCGCCGTTGTCGAAGGTCTTGTTCATCTCACGGAAGTAATTCACGTCAAGAACGTTGTCGGCGTCGAATACGAAATAGGCTTCGTATTTGCGATCGGCGTACTGCGCACGGATGATTTGGAAGGCGTAGTCAAGGGCGTAGCCTTTGCCCACTTCCTTGTCGTTGAAGCGCTTGAACACCGTAGCGCCCGCTTCGCGCGCGACATCGGCCGTGTCGTCGGTGCAGTTATCCGCCACCACGAACACGTCAATGAGCTCTTGCGGATAGTTTTGCACGTTGATGGAATGGATGAGATTGCCAATAACCTCGCGCTCGTTGCGCGCGGCAATGACAACAGCATAGCGATGGTTCTTCTTGGCCGTTATCTTTTTCGGACGATGGGTAAGAACCTCGAAAATGTAGAACAACTGGTAGGTGTAGCAAATAGTAAAAACGAGAAAAACGCTGAAGTTGAAGACATCAACGAACGATATCTGCGAGAAAAACTGATCGAGCACAGCTTCCTAACCTCTCACACCGCGGCCGCCCATCCGACGCTTCCGACATCGGCGCTGCAAACCGCAAGTCCACAGTCGGTTCGGCTTTCAGCTCTATCTCCGAACCGATGGAATTATAGACCCTTTGGGCGAAAAGGGGGATACCCCTAAGGGCAAAGTGCGCCCCTTCTGCACGGTTTGCCCATGAAATAGGGGGTTTCGTCAAAATTTCTGCACCAAACAGCCACAACAGCAAACTCCATAACGCCCTGTTGTTCATAGGTTTTTTGACAGAAATAATGCGTGAACAACTAAACATTACCGGCAAAAACCGCACGGCAACAACGCTACTTTCGCGCGCTTCTTACCGGCGCGAAACATCGGGAATTATCTCTTCGACGAACCATCGCGGGTTTTCGAAAAACAAGTATGTGGTGCGCTGGCCAATGCGCACCAGATAGCGCACACCGGTGCCACCCACTTTCAGCGAAGCCGCCTGCCGCACATCCATAATGCGGTCGATTTCAAACACACGGCCGTCTTCCCAGGTAACCGACAACGGTGACACGCGGCCGTCTTCGTCGGTGCGGGCCACAACCTCAACGTAGTGCTTGCGCCTTTGAGCAATTCCTTGAACCATAAGCCATTACCTTCTTTGGCCTAGCTGTGAAAATAGCTTTCGGGATGGACGGTGTTCTCGTCTTTGATGTCGAGGCCGCACAGCGATTCGTCCAGCATCTCGCTTCCGCGAATGATGCAGGTATTCCCAAAACGCCTGCGCAAACTATCGATGGCGAAATCAAGACCTTCCCAATTGGGGCCTTGCTCTTTGAAGAGGGACAGCTGAGTAACAGGGGCTATGGGCTCAAGCCCGCTGGCACGCACGTAGAGCGCGCGCACCGGATGCTGGTCGTCGAGTTTTTGGTTTTCGAGCAAAAGTTCCCAGGCGCTTTTGGCAACAATGCGCGTGGCGGCCGTGGGTTCCACCAGCTGACGCTGCCTGCTGTAGCCACCCAAATCGATGCCGCTGCGCACGCCAATGCTTATCGTGCGCGCCCGCATGCCATCCTCGCGCATGCGCTGGGCAACCGACTCCGACAAAAGCCATATAAGCGCCCGCGCATCATCGGTGCTCACGATATCATGCGGCGCCGTTAATCCGTTGCCGTAGCTTTTTATGGCCCTATCAACCGTTTTGCGCGTGGGATCGTAGGGCTTCACCGGGGATGAGTCCTCCCCGCGGGCAAACGCGCGCAGCACGAAGCCCATTTTGCCCAAACGCCGCGCAAGCCACGCATCCGAAACGTGCGCCAGCTCGCCGATGGTGTTAACCCCCGCACCATGCAGCTTGCGCTCGGTAGCAGGCCCCACGTAAAGCAAATCACGCACAGGGGCATCCCACACCATGCTGCGATAGTTCTCACGCGTAACCGCCGTGATGGCGTCTGGCTTTTTGTAGTCGCTGCCGAATTTTGCAAAGATTTTGTTCCATGAGAGCCCAATGGAAACGGTGCAGCCCAACTCGGCTTTCACGCGCTCCGAAATTTCACGCGCGACCACCAACGGGTCTCCTCCGTGAAGGGCCACGGAACCTGTGATATCAAGCCAGCATTCGTCAAGGCCAAACGGCTCAACCAGATCAGTGTACTGGTAATAGATGCTGCGGGCAAGCTCCGAATAGCGGCGGTAAAGCTTGTAGCGCGGCGGAAGAACAACAAGATCGGGGCACTTTTGGCGCGCGCTCCACAGCGTTTCGGCCGTTTTTATCCCCCACTTTTTTGCCTCGACGCTTTTCGTGAGAACAATGCCGTGGCGCAGCTCTTCTTTACCGGCAACCACAACCGGCTTGCCGCGAAGCGAGGGGTTCTCGGCCTGTTCGACGCTAGCATAAAACGAGTTCATGTCGCTGTGCAGGATTATTCTGTCGGCACAATGCACCATGGCATAGCAATCTTTCTTCCACGATGTTTGGCGAATTGCAAACAATTACCAAACATTTGTTCGCTTATGAAAGATATATTTGCACCCAAAGGGGCATGCGTCAATCGAACAAATTGTAGTTTCTTGCGGGTGGGACAGTAAACGGACAGCTGCGAGCCGCCGCAACTACAGCGTACGGCGCGACTCTATTGCGCGGCCCAACGTTACCTCATCAGCGAATTCAAGGTCGCCCCCCACCGGCAAACCGCTTGCCAAGCGCGTCACCGTAATGCCAAGCGGTTTGATTATGCGCGCCAAATACGAAGCGGTGGTTTCGCCTTCCACGTTGGGGTTTGTGGCCAGGATAACTTCGCGCACCGATGGATCCGAAAGGCGCTTGATAAGCTCGGCGATATGCAGGTTCTCGGGACCGATGCCATCCATAGGAGCCAGCTCGCCGCCCAGCACATGGTACACCCCAAAGAAAACCCCCGTGCGCTCAATGGGAGGGATATCGCGCGGCTCGCTGACCACGCAGATTACCCCCGCATCGCGCTTGGGAGATTGGCAAATCTCGCACAGGTCGTCCTCGGCGTAGTTGAAACAGCGAGAGCAAAAATGGACGGAATTCTTAACATCGGTGATAGCTTCGGCAAGACGAAGCACGGTTGCCTTGTCGGTGTTGAGCATCCAATAGGCGATGCGCTGGGCCGATTTCGGCCCAATACCGGGCAGGCGTTCGAGCTCGTCAAGGAGCTTTTGCAAAGCGGGAGCAGCGTACATGGGAAACCTACATCAAACCCGGAATGTTCATGCCCTTCATGCCGCCCGCAACGGAATTCAGGCGCTCTTCGCCAAGGCTCGCAACTCCGCTTAACGCCTCGTTCACCGCCACCAAAATGGTGTCCTGCAGCATTTCGGCGTCCTCGGGGTTCAAGACCTCGGGATCAATGGTGATGCTCTCGATGGTGGAATCGCCGCGCGCCACCACTTCAACCATGCCACCGCCAGCGCTAGCGGTATAGGTGAAGTCCTTGATCTCCTCCTGAGCGCGCGCAAGCTCCAGTTGCATTTTCTGAGCTTGCTTCATCATCTTGCGCATATCCATTGCCATGTTTGCCTCTCTTTCTTGTTGCAGCGCTTCGCCACCGTAAACAAAAGGCCAAGCGCACGCTTAAGCTTCGTACTTACACTTCTTTGAACAGAACATCTCCGCCAAAACCGGCCTGAATATGGACAAGCTGCTGCAGCTCAT
>JAZQAV010000174.1:0-2829 GCA_045545435.1 Eggerthellaceae bacterium
GCCAGTGGGATGACCGCCCAGCATTACCAAGTCATCACGCGTGGAGCCGCGATCGATGAACTTCTGCAAGTTGGGCATCATGCCCTTGTTGAGCATGCGAACGGTGAAACGAGGATCCATGCCGTCAACGCCCAGTACCAGGAACTTCTTGTTTTCCATTTTCCATCCCTTTCGATTGAATTTACGTTGGCCTTTCGGCGCGCGATTACCCAGTGCGCCCATGCGCTCAATGAGTTGCGTTCTCTTTCTGAAAGCATTCCGGGAAATCGCATGCCTCTGGGGCTTTTGCACGGGGGAAGCTCTGCCCGCCTCCCCCGAATGTGCCGATTGGAAACGCTGCAATAGCGTTACATGGGGAAGAGCATGCTCGCAAACGGATAACCGACCACGATTTGCAAAGCACCTTCCAGAAGAAGCAGAGGACCTGCCCATTTCCAAATTTCATTACGGGTAACACGCCCGTCACTGTTGTGAAGCTGTGCCGCGACCGGCGATGCACTTGGCAGGAAGATAGCGAAGTCCACGACGAAGATGAAGATGCAAACCATCGCATAGGGGTTCATGCCCAAAGCCATACAGATGGGGTATTGCATGGGAAGGAGCACAGCAGCAACTGGAACGTTGTTAGCGCAGTTGGTGAGCACAAGCGTGATGACCATGAAGAGGATCAGATAGCCAACGCCACCGACGGAGTTCAAAACGGGACCAAGTAAGGTGTTCATGAACGGCGTAATACCGGTTACCGGGGTTGCCAGCTGACCGCCGATGGTAAGGCCGGCCGACAGCATGAAGATGAGCTCCCAAATAACGCCGTTTTTGATAAGAGTAGGTATGCTGGTCAAAGGCTTGCCATCGCATACGACAAAGGCAAGAACACCAAGCATGATTGCCGCGCCACCAGTTGTTCCGAACTTGTTGATAAACACCAGGACGGGATTGGTGCTGTTAGCAAACAAACTCGGAACAAGAAGGAAAACCACCAAAAGCAGGAAGATCGCAATGGACATCTTCTGTCGCTTATCCAAATGAAGATCAACATCTTCCGTTGCCTTGTAATTCTTGAACAAAGACACATCAGGGCGAATAGCAAACCTCAAGAAAAGCATCCACACAACGATGGACAAAATGCACATGACAACGCCGAACGCAAGATACGAAATGTAGTTGTAGCTCGTAATAGCGCCACCGGTACCTGCCATGAACAGCGAGAAGTTCAAAACAGCAGTGGTTTGGAACGGCATGGCAAGCATACCCAGGCAAGTGCAGAAACATACGCCAACGGTCAAAGCAGCAGGCAACTTCTCGCCGCGTTTATAACCAACCTCTTCAACAATTCGATCGATAATTTGCCAAAAGATGATAATAGCGGCTGCAGGGCCGGTCACAAGACCGGTAACAGCACATCCGCCAAAGATGAGCCCAAACAATACATACGGGCGTCCTTCTGCGAATTTACGACTAACAATCCAAGCCGCAATCTTCTTGTCTAGGTCGGTATATGCAAGCAATGCTGCAAAAACGAGCATAAAGAAGATGAAAATGACGTTCGGGTTGCCCCAGGCAGATGTCCATATCGCATTGACCGTGTTGTCACCCGTGATGCCAAGCAACGTGAGAGCCACCAGCGACGGCCAAATCATCGAAACCGTGCACCATCCCCAAACGGCACCGATGAAGATGCCGAGCAGCGCCATGCCGTACGGGGTAATGGGATCTGGAGCCGGAAGGAACCGGAAAAAGATCATGATGCTCACTGCAATAGCCGAGTTAATGTAATAGGAAGGTTTTATCGTTCTAGCCGACACCTAAATCACCAAGCCTTATCTTTAAAACCATTAATTTAGAAGTCAGAAACCTAGCGCCTAAATCATTTCGGGCAACACCCACGAACGCGTTCGAGAATTGCCCCTCATGGCAACGACGCTCTCTCTTTTAGCCTATTGAATTGTCCCCAGCTGGATTAATTCATGCCCTCATTTTTCCACGCTCAAATTCGCTTGGGAATAAGCGGTATGTAGGGTGAAAAATATAACCTTCCAAAATAGCGTACAGCACGTCGAAATCTGGTACTCTTATCGAAGTAAACGCATAATGGCTGCTCAGATACATTTTATCGCGTCCTAAATAAATGGGAGGGATAACGTATGAGGATAGAAAACCTTAGGGTGTTCGTAGAAGTTGCCGACCGCAAATCGATCAATATGGCCTCTAAAGAACTGTACATTTCGGCCCAAAATATCAGCAAAATTTTAACGTCTATGGAAGAAGAGGTTGGCTCGAAACTCCTTGAACGCACGCGGCACGGGTGCTATTTAACGCCCAAGGGCAAGGGTTTTTACGCATTCTGCAAGTCAACCTTAGGACAATGGGAAAGCTTTACTCATACAGCCGTTCCGCACGATAATGGCGATCTCTCCGGCAGCGTGCGCATTTTATGCTCTCCTTTTTTAAGCTCGTTTCTTGGACACCTTATTCAGTCTTTCCAACAGCGCAACCCAAATGTCAAGTTCGATCTTGTTGTGCAGCCAGGCGATCGACAGGCAGGTGCGCTTATGGAACAAGGGGAATTTGATATCATTTGTCCTACGCAAGAAGAGTCGTTTCTGTTCAACAAAACATCCGAAAACGCAGATAGGCTAAATATTGATATTTACATTCTCAAGAGGGAATCGCTCCGCCTTTACTTCAAGCGCGGAGATGAGACTTTCAACAATGTGAACGTGGTAAGCAACAAAATGCTGTCATCGTGTCCGATGGTTCTTTATCACCCATTCGATTCGATGTCCACCAGCATTTACGATGAGCTGATTAGACGCGGGGCGGCGCCCG
>JAZQAV010000175.1:0-21841 GCA_045545435.1 Eggerthellaceae bacterium
GTGGCCAAGAATAAGTAGCGCTTGCTAGCCGCGCGCGGCTGGAGCGGCGCGTGCCAGCTGATAAACCGTGCGTGAGCCACCTAGCACGCGATGGTCCGCCAGCTGCTGCGCAATCGACCGCAAACTGCGCGCATCTCGAGCGGAGCGCGACCAGAAAATAACGTGACCCCGCGCGCCCGAAAGATGCACGTACGAAATCTCGAGCACGAACGATATTTATCCAAGCAGTTCGCTGTTCGCATTGGAAATAGCCTGAACAGGTCAAACCCCAGAAAGGACCGTGATTTATATGGTAGAAGTAGACGCCCGCGGATATTCCTGCCCCGAACCGGCAATGATGGCAATGCAGGCATGCCAAATGTACGCGGACGAAGAGATCCGCGTGCTGGTGAGCACCGCCACGCAAAAGCAAAACGTGCTTGAGGTTGCCGAAAAGCAAGGCCGCAGCGCTGTTGCCACGCAAGAAGATAACGACTACGTGGTAACCATCAAATAGAAACCCTAAGCGGCCGCCGTTGGGTAATTTGCATACGGCGGCCATCTAGCAGAAAACGACTTTTCCCAGGTCACATCTATGGTATTTTCACCAAAAGCAAAAGGCGAAGAAGCGCTCGTTGTTATCTTCGACTCAACGGCGAGCGCTTTATCGTTCGCATCTGCTGCCCAAAACGAAGGGCTCACGGGGCGCCTTATCCCCGTGCCGCGCTCCCTTTCGGCAGGCTGCGGAATTGCATGGCGCGACCTTCCCTTAGCGCAGCAGCAGGCCGAAGCTTTGATCGCGCGCGAAGAAATCGACGATGCGCGCGTCGTGATCATACAGCTGCGCGCGTAAGCCAGCAGCAGGCGCGCTGTGCGCATAGAGGTGAGCGTCAGAATCAGGCTCCGTGCACGCATTTTCGAGGCGACTGTCAGAAACAGACTCCGTGCACGCAACCTAAAAACTGCGAGCTGGGCTTTTGCCGGGATTTCCGTGCATTAAGCCCATTTCGCGCCACTTTCCCCGTGCACGAAAGCCGTTTCTGACAAATTCGGCAACTTCATGTCAGAAATCGCCTCCATGCACGCTATTCTTGTCAGAAATCACCTCCGTGCACGACGATAAAGCAATTCGTCAAAGGCATACGGCAATTCTCATCCGACGTATCGGCTTCGGAGGCATAATTTGTACCCCCTGCCGCAAAACGCCACTGCAACCGCGCGAAAGCGATAACGTCGGCAAATCGTCGCCGCAGAAAGGACTAGCCGCATGTTATGGAATGCCCGTAACGGAGAAGCACCGGTCGGTCAGACAACAATGCGATACGCGTCGTTCGGCAGCGGCGATAAAATACTGATCATGATCCCGGGCCTTTCGGACGGTCTGACAAGCGTCCAAGGCAAGGCGCTTCTGCTCGCTCGCTCGTACAGGGTTTTCTTCGACGACTACACCGTGTACCTGTTCAATCGCAAAACCAACCTGCCGGACGGAACATCCATCCGCGATATGGCAGCCGACCAAGCCGAAGCCATGCGTGCCCTGGGCATTCAGAACGCCAGCGTGATTGGCGTCTCGCAAGGTGGAATGATTGCGCAATGGCTTGCCGTCGACTTCCCCGAACTTGTGGAAAAACTGGTGCTTGCCGTTACTGCGGCATATGCGAACGAGACAATCCTTAGCCACATTGAGCGCTGGTGCAAGTTCGCGAAAGCCAAGGACCACAAGTCCTTGATGATCGACACCGCCGAAAACAGTTATTCCGAGGCAACCCTTAAAAATTACCGCCTGGTCTACCCTGCCATGGGGCACGTAAGTAGACCGCATGATTACCAGCGGTTTCTTGCGAACGCGCACGCAATTGCCTCATTTGATGCCCGCGAACGATTGGGGGAAATAGCTTGCCCCACGCTTGTCCTGGGGGGAAGTGACGACAAAATCGTCGGCGCGCAGGCGTCATTCGAGCTGCACGAAGCAATTGCGGGAAGCAGTTTGCACATGTTCGAAGGCCTCGGTCACGCCGCCTATGAAGAAGCGCCCGACTTCAACACGCGTATTTTGGAATTTTTGAAACGCGGTTAGCACTTATGGGCTCACGCGCACACGATAGCGTTCGGGCGCCTCACGCACACGTAACGGAACCCGGATGTCACGCACGCAATAGCACTCGCGCTAGAACACCCGCTGGCACGAGAATTCGCGCGTAATCATCGGCACAGATCCGCGCGGGTATTCCGCGTGCTACCGTTTCGCCCGCCTCGCGATATAGCACTTGTGGATGCGCGTCGTACGCGCGAAATCATGCGGGATGGTGCTCTCGGTGATATCCTCAAGCTCAACGCCGTATTTGCGCAGGTCATCCAAGTATGGCTTGAACGAACGCAAATTACAGCAGAAGATGGCCTCGCCGCCCTCGGTCAGCAACCGCGACACACCCACCAGCAGCTCCACATGGTCGCGCTGCACATCCCACGTGCGTTTGCCCATGGCTTTCGAGTTGGAAAACGTGGGCGGATCAACGTATATCAAATCGAAACGCCAGCCACTGCGGCGCGCCTCGGTAATCCACTGCATCACGTTAGCACGCTCGTACTCATACGCATCTCCCGTGAAGCCATTTGCTTCCATATTGCGACGAGCCCACTCAAGATAGCCGTTCGACAAATCGATGGTAAGCGTTTCATCGGCGCCGCCCCCTGCAGCGTACACGGTTGCCGTACCAGTGTATGCGAACAAGTTCAAGAAGGTTTTGCCGGCGGCACGCTGGCCGATGAGCCTGCGCACCTCGCGCGTATCAAGGAAGATGCCCGTGTCCAGCTTGCCGGCCAGGTCAACTTCGAACGTGTAGCCACCCTCTTGCACGGTGGTCACATAGGCGCGGTTTCCCGCATTGCGATATTGGCTTCCCCCACTATCGCGCACGCGCGTTTTGGAGAACACGTGGTCGGGACGCACTTCGCATACTACGGCCGCTATGGCCAGCACGTCATCGAAACGCCGACGCGCCTTCGCGAGATCGATGGAGGCGGGCGGCGCATATTCGGCGATATGCAGGTAGCTGTTGCCGCGCGCCTCGCCGGCACCTTCGTACAAGTCGATGGCAACAGCGTAATCAGGCAGATCGGCATCGTATACGCGGTAGCAGGTAATTCCTTCGCGCGCCGCCCATTTGCGGCGCTCTTTGAACACCTTGCGCAGACGCGCTGCGAACTGGGCTGAGTTTTCTTCGAACACCTCGACGGTATGGGGGGCGCCCCCGTGCGCATCGGGTATCTCGATGGTTTTCAGCGCTTGAGGAAGCTCGTCGAACACATTAACGGAAAGCATCACACGATTGCGGCCGAACGTTTCCGCATAGAGGGGCTCGCGGCCAAAGCGGGCGGACGCATCAAGCGCGCCGGCAACTGCGAAACGCGCGCCTTCTTGGGCGTGCGATGCCGCCGCCATGAACGTCGCTTCCGAAGCGCGGTAATCGGCAGAGCGGCCGCTGCGCGCCTCGACATTGGATGCAATAAGGCAGCGCGGACCACCTGCAACCTGATCGCCCATTTGGTTGCCAGCTAGGTCGCCCGTCGCGCTATCTGGCGCGTAGACGGGTTGAATCAGATGCGCGCGCGCAACCTTGTAGGCACGCTCCACCAATTCCGCCGCAGATTCGGCATCGCCCAGCTCAACGCTTACCACTTGGCGCAAACCTGCGCGGCGCACATGCTCGCGCGCTCGCGAAATCGCAGGCGACGAGGACGAAGCGGCAAGCATTCTGACACGCGTTAGATCAGGGCGCGCATTTTTGGGCGCCGCAAGCGCCTGCTCCCCCGCAAGGCGAACAAGCCCCGCTTCGAAGCGCTCGTCTGCCTCAGCAGTTAAGCCGTTCCACACCTCTTCGTCAAAACGCAACCACCCGAAGAAACCCCAGCGCTCGCGCAGCAAGCCGGGAGCCATGTCGCACGCGATGGCCGCCGCCTCAACCGCCAAAATGCCATCGTCGCACACAGGGTCTACGAAGACCGCCCCCTTACGGGCAAGCTCTTCCCACTTCGCCACAGCAAGGATACCGGCCGAAACGGTGGTGGCAAGCGTCGCTTCTTCGGAATCGTCGGGAAGCAGGTACCAGCGATGGTTAAGCGCCTCTCCGGAAAAATCGAGCGATATCGTGGCACGGCTTTCGTGCACGCGCACGTCGATGGCCACGCGCGGCGACTTCGTGTCGACTGCCGGCCTCTGATCGCGCTTGTCGCGCAGTCGATCGACCAGCGCGTCTTTCACCTTAAGCGACGTGAAGCGCGTATTCCGCAGCTGTTCGTTGGTCCCATGGGCATGCACGGCAATGCTCGAGGACGCCTCTATGATGTTCTCCCACTGAATGTTGTAAACGCCCGCGTACAGAAGGTCGGCATCGCGGGCGTTCACCCGCCCCAGCACCAACACGATGCGCGAGGCCAAACGCGACCACAAGCAGGCGCTATATGCCAGCTTGGGCTCGCAGAAGAACGCTACGCCGCCTTTAAGGGGGCGCACGCGATCGATGCCCAACGAACGCAGCTCGTCGGCAAGCGGGTTTTCCAAACCCGCCATGCAGCTAGCGAACAGTTCAAGCTCCTCACCCTTGTTGCGGCCTCTTCGCGCGTAACGCTCTTCGGCGTTATCGTCCACAATGTCGCTTGCGTTGTTGATATCGTTATCGTCGACCATGCCGTCCATCCAAATCACGCGTAAACCTTCTTGTCACATGATGGACCACCGACACGCGATGCGCAAACCACACGAAGCGAAGCATGTCAAAATGACGTAAGTTCGGCCTTGTAAAGACGCAGCTGTCTGGGCAGCCGCGAGGCCGTAAGTCATGCAAGCGCCCTTAAGGACGCTTTGCCATTGGGCAACCGTCGAATTGCAAAGCCGCCTGTACGGCAAACGGCTTGCCCTACACGAACTCTTGCACGTAGTGCTGAATCGGGGCTCCCTAACGTATGAACCAGGGCGTCGCTGCATATAGCCAAGACGCATGACACGTAAGCTCTTTTTGCGAAAAAGCTGGCGACTACCTTCTGCGCAGCTTCGCGATGGCAATGACCAGAACCGTCAACGTCACTGCCGCTGCGGCAACGATGGCAATCACTACGGGCAGGAATGGATCACCGGTATCTACGATATCGCCACCGCCACCTCCGCCGCCTTCTTCGGCAACGGTGAAGGTGGTAGAGCAGCGCCCGTCGGCATATACTGCCGTTATCGTGTGCTCGCCTGTTGCCAGGGTTTGCAGGAAATCCGACATCAGCGAGATGTTCGTACTCCCGCTCCACGCGGCATAGTTCTCCCGTGCAATCACCTGATCGTCGATAAGCACCTGCTCGAACAGGCCGTATGCTCCGTTCGTCTTAAACGGCAGCGTTGACGCATCGCCACGCGTCCACACGCCGCCCATGCCCTCGATGAAGCGATAGAACGAAGGGTCGCGCTCCCACTGTGCATACAGCGTGATACGGGCATTGCGAATAGTAGCCAAGCTCTCGGCAGCTTCACCGTTTTCGTAAGCGGTTCCACTTCCATCAGGCGCTGTATTCCAACCTGTGAACACGAACCCTTCGAGGGTATAAGCACAGAGCGGAAGCGGCGCTTGCTCACCGAGATAGAAGGTCGACTCTTCCATCAATCCTTCGACCGGCTGCGTAATTATCGGAGGCTCGTTCGCATCGTAAGCAACTATGTACTCATCGCGTTCCCATTGCGCATACAACGTGACGACGGCGCTTTGTTCGGTTGCGAGATTGAGAACCATCGCATCCGCCTCATAAGGGGTGCCCGATCCATCAGATGCCGTGTTCCAACGAACAAAATGATAATTAGGCTTCACGAAATGCATGGTGGCAAGCGCCGCCACTTCGTCGTAGGCGCACTCCTGGTAGTTCGACGGACCAATGCCGCCATTTGAATTGTATTCAATAAGATAGCTGATGGGCTCCCATTGGGCAAAAAGCGTCACGGTTGCGTCCTGCACCGTTGTGAGATTCCTTACGCGAGCTTCATTGGCGAAAGGCATGCCGGATCCATCCGGAGCGCTGTTCCACCCCCTGAACACGTAGCAAGGAAGGACGTAATCGCAGGCCACGAGCATCGTTTCCGAATCGTACCAGAGCTTTTGGTCAAGCATGGCCCCAGCAAGCACGGTCGAGCAGTTTGCGGGCACATTGGCGTCAAAGCTCACGTAGTACGTATTAGCGGCCTGCGTGGCAAGCATATCGACCGTTCCCGCAAGGGCAAACGAACACTGCGTCGCCCGCGGATCCCAAGCCTCCCCCGAAGGCTGCGATTCAAGGGCAACCCAGCAATCGAACGAATAGCCCTCCGCAATGGTGCTCGCATCAACCTCAATGCTCACAACCGAGCCGGAAACAAAGCAATTCTCACCGCTTAAAGCAGCGCCGCTCACAAGCGAAACGGAACAGGGGTCGGCTCCCCCGCCCGCCCATTGCGCTGAAGCAGAAACGCTGTAGTAGGCCACAACGGCCGAAGTCTTTGAGGTCCCGCTCTGGGAAAGCACGATCATCTGCATGGTATCTTCGCCATCGATGCATACGGAAAACGTCCCCTCTTCGGGTAGTTTGAACTCCTCCGTTTGCTGGAAGACATACACGCCCGCGCTCTGCTCGCTGAGCATTCCCTCACCCTGGAACACCGTTTCGCCCTGTTTGAGCGATATACGATTTGCGATTCCCGATAAAGGTCGCTGGTCTTTAAGCACCGTTATCGCGATGGTTTCGTTGCTTTGCCATTGCGCCACCAACGTGTTGTCGGTAGGCTTACCCGCATCATCGAACGAAGCGTTAAGGTTGCGCACCGCCTGACCATCGGCGTACGAAATTGAAGCGCCGAGAGCGAGCCGTTTCCAGCATTGGAAGGAATGCCCCTCCAGCGAGAACGCAACCGTATGCAAGGAAGCGGACTGGTCGAAGGTGAATGTCTGCGGCGCCATCGAGCCCGCCGCACCGTTTCCGTCAAAAGCCACTTGATAGGTATGCGGGCGCCATTGCGCGTAGAGCACAATCTGCTTTCCCTGCTCGGACGCAAGATTGTTTACCGTTGCGCCATCTTCGTACGCACTTCCCGAACCATCGCGAGCGGTATTCCAGCCCAAGAACTCATAACCGTTCAGCACGAATCCGTTTGCAGACAATGCAACCGAGGAGCCGTAGGCAATGTCGCTCTGCTCAGGCGTAGTGCCCGTAACCGTCGTAGAAGCTCCAATCGGGCAGTTCGCATCATACGCGATGCTATAGGTTATGGGCTTGTAGGCGAAACGAACGGCTACCTCATCATGCGGCATGACAAGCGAATAACCTTGGTTCTCGTCTGGACCTTCGATTGCAACCGTTGCTCCCGATTTCGCCTGCGCGCTTACCGAATTAACGATATAGCCTTCCGGAGCGTTCGCGGCGAAAGCGAACGTAACGCCTTCGACCATTTGGTACGTCGAACGCAACTCGTCGCCATCGTAAATGCTCACCGTATGCGGAACGCCGGATTTCGTTGCAAAGTAGGATGATTTCGCATCGTAAGGTACCGCACCTGGGTTCACGTAGCCTGTGATAGAGGTTGTGCTGCCAAAGGGCGAACCTGAGATGTTCACCGCTTCGTTTTTCGCGGAATCCGAGGTTGAAGTGCCGTAGATGGCAGAAATCACCTTCCCTTCGGGAGGCGCAACAACCACGGTGCTCCCGGAATTGCCGCACCAACGTGAGGTGCCCGCACAATCGAAGACAACGTCAGCTCCCGAGATGGTCAACTGGCATCTTGCTGCGCCAAGAGGTCCATACGAGGTGAACGTTCCTCCCGATAGAGTGGCAATCGAAGAAATCACGCCGCCCGTCTGGGGACCGCCCGCGGCCCTCACCACTACGTCACCGCCGGTTTGCACAAAGGCGCCCGCGTTAAGCGAATTCTCTATTTCAATAGCGCCATCTTCTATGGTAAGCGTACCGTACACGACCGCCGTTTCGTAATACACGCCCCCTGACGCGCCTCTTCCCATAATCTTGAGGCTGAAATCATCGTTCGATTCCTTTACGAGCACGTCGCCATGCACGCTCATGCCGCCATAGCCTTTGTCGCCTCGAATAGAGCAATCGCCCTCAAAATAAAGATTCACGGCGGAATCAGCTTCAAGACCAGCGTGCCCTGTCCCCAACGCGTCGATAGTGGCGTTGATGAAGAATAGCGTGTTCGTAAGCGGATTGTACGAGACGCTCCCGTCCCCGAACACGTCATTGCAGTTCGAAGTGGTAACCCTTTTGCCGCCCACGACAAGGTTGTAAAGCTTGCCCATTCGGACCGTTATGTCGATATCACCGGTAACGTTGGCCAAGACCAAGCTCGTTCCATCGTCGGAAAGCGTCGCACTTGCCTGCCCGTCCAGCCCACTGTAACCGGCAATGTACCATCCTTCTGCAGGCTTGAGGGTGACCGTATTGCCTTCGAGCACGTAGTTGCCGTAATGCTTGCTAAGGGCATACTCGTCAAGTCCTTCATAATGGACGCCGTCTGGGACGGTCTCGGTATACACAGCCTGCGCGTTCACCTTGTAAAACTGATTGTGCACACGGCCACCCGCCTCTACGGTTTTCACGGTGCCGTAATTGTTCTGCACATCGCCTTGGCTCACGCGCTCGACCGTACCAAGATTGTCGATAACGAACGATCCGCCGGCTAAGTCTTTAATCGTTGCGTTCCTGTCGTTGAGATTAATGCGCCAGCCGCCCGTTGCCGTGCCGACTGTCCCCCCGTTATAGGTGAGATGGCCAGCCAGACGCATAATGTTTCCACCATTGAACTGCATCTGTTCATGGGTGATTGAGTTGTGCCCATAGTAGGCGGCAATAGATCCGTAATTCGACAGAACAACCCCGTACGACACGCCAATCTGACCATGGTTTTCCCGCACGAAACCGTACTTTCCGCAACTGGTTATGGTGCCGTAGTTCTTAACCACGGAGCCGTTATTAGTGGTAATGGTTCCGTAATTGTTGTTCATAAGCTCGTTGTCTTTTAGTTCTTTAAGCTTCTTGCCGCGCTCAAGGTCATCAACCGTCGATAGTCCGACGGGCTCTTCGGCGAACGCATAAGGCAAGCTAATCGCCCCGAACAGCGAAATAAGAACCAATGCGGCCACGACGAAGCATGCCGCAGCCGCACGGGCGTAACCGCGCTGCGCCACAAGACCGGCGCCATCCCAAGCTGGTGTCCGAGAAACCGCTTGGAAGCATTTCTGAGTGCGCTTAGTACTCGTCATCGTTGTCGATCCCCGCTTCAAGAGAAGCTCGACGTTTCGAATACGCAACCATTCCGACACCCGCAGCGCCAAGGGCGAGCGCGGCCGCCGTGATAATCGGAGCGCCGTCGCCCGTCGAAGGCGCCTGCGACCCGCCGCCTTCACCGCCTTCCTCTTCGCCGCCTCCGTTGCCTTTTTCCGTCACCGTTACATTGCTGGGAGCTTGCTGCGTCAAATCGACTTCGGCACCCTTAAGCATCAGGCGCGCCGCGGTATACTCTTCCGCTGGAGTGGGAATGGAAAGCAACCAGTCCTCCCCCAGCTCTCCTGCGCAGATATCGTCGATAGTCGTATCGTAGAAACGCTGCTCGCCTGGAGCATCAAGCAGCTGGATGCCTTCGCCGACGGTACGCGTTTCCGCCGCACGAGAGTACCGCGCACCAACAACAGCGGGTTGCGCTCCCGTTCGCGAACCGCGCGCGCCAATGGTAGTGCTTCTGTAGCTTCTGATGCTGTATTCGTCGACGTTAACGGTGACAGGCACGAAGCCATCCCAGTCCGAAGGGATGAGATAGGAAATCTTGTACACCAATTCCTCGCCGGGCATAAGACAGCCGCTTTGCTTCGAGTCCGAAAGCGCCGCGATACCGCTGAGCTTATCAAGATTGCTGGCAACGTCTTCAATGTAGTCTTGCCCCTCGGGAATGGCAAGCGCGTTCGAGTTCGAGAAATCGTCCATGGACAATTCCATGTTGTCGATATTGAATTGGGTAACCTGCGCCGTGTCAACAACGTTGCTCGAGCTGTCGTACATCGATGCGGTAAAGCCCGTGATCATGGTGTTGCCGATATTTTTAACCGTGAGGTAGAACTCTTCTTTGGGGATGCCTTTTTCAACGCCCGCCCCAGGCTGCACGAACGGCTTCAGCGACTCAAGCGAAACGGCCTTGGCCTTCACTACATGCGGCACCTGGATAACTCGAAGGTCGGCAAGGTTTTGATCGCGGTCGATGATTTGACTTGCGATGAACGTCGTGTACTTTTGACCAACGGTAATCGAGCCAATGGTATCGATGGGGTTCTCAAGCTCGGCGTACGGGAATACCCGGCTCACCGAGTATCCATTGGCGTTCGCTCTCGACGAGTCGCGGAACACCTTTGCGGCGCCAATGCGATAACGCGTCACGCGGTTGCGCGGTTCAGACGGATTCTCGTAGTCAATCGGCCCGTCAACATCAATGGTATCGATAAAGAACAGGAAGTCGCCGTTCTGGTCGACGGCAAAATATTTGCCCGTAAAGCCGTCGAAGTCAACTTGCGTTTCGATGAACTGGCTCTCGTCGGTTTTATCGACGTCAACGGAAACCTGGTACATATGGTCGTCGTGAGCGACAAGAAAACCTCCATATTGCGGCCAAGGCTGCGGCAATTGGGGAAGGCTTGCGTTATGAATGTTTCGCTTCCAGTTCATCGAGTAATCGGCGTTCGGATAGCTTGTGTAGCAATCCACCAAGCCAGGTGCGTCCTTTTGGGGCTCTTCCTCTCCTATGTTGCTGGGATCTTGAGTTTTGCTGGGATCGGGGAAGAAAGCAAGCGTGTGAACGGCCCACAAAGACGACGTGCTGCCTAACGTGCTTTGCGAAATCTGCAGGTCAATGATACTTGCATTAACATCGGTCGTCGGATTGCCCATCATCACCGTGCCGCCCGATTCGGTCCTGAAATACAGACCGTACTCAATGGAGCACGTGGCATCATTGCCCAAAAGACTCGCGGGTTCTGCGGCCACGCGATGAACGAACGAGAAATACGGGTACAGCTCTTTGCCGTCCTTGTCGCGCAGCATCATAACCACAGGGTTGGTAAGCAGGTGGCACTTCGCCGCATTCGACGGATCAGCGGTGTAAGACCCATCCAGGCTCACAAGCTGCTTAGCAAGCATCGAACGGCTGTCGGAAACGACGGGAATCGATCCAGTGACGTCAACGGTCATAACGGTATACACACCGCATTGAACCGCCTCTTCGGCATTGCCGTTCTCGTCGTCGGGGTTGCTTCGAACGCTACTGAAAACCACCACGAAAATGGAGTCTCCGAACGCGGTTGCGCCGAAGTCGTAATCATAAGTGTCCATGCGCTTGAAGCCCCACGCCTGTGCAAACTCGGGAATGTCGATAAGCGTGGTGTTCCTCCATGCCCCGTCAACGAACTCGCACATACCGAAGCGGGGCCGATAGTGAACCGATCCATCGCGCAGATGGTATTCGACGGTTTGGATGCGCAGCAAGAACGTTCGCCCATTGCAGATGATGAAGTCGCGGCGATCGTCGCTGTAGACGTTATGAAACGAGACAATGTCGCTGTCGGGCATCACGCAATCGTTTTCGCTGATAGCCTTAACGCCCGGATTCGCGCTGACGATGGCCTCCGTCACGCCGTTTTCGAGCTCCTCTACCTCGTAATAGTTGGCGTGCGCTTCGGGCGTCGGATACGTCATGAACATGATCGTATTGGGAGCCTCAACGGTATGCGACGCATCTACACCCGAGGCGAACAACGTCGGAATGTCGCTCGTGAATTCGCCAGATATCAAACGCGCATCATAGACCCCGAAGATGATATCTTCCAAACCGGTTCGCTCGTCTAAAGCAACTTCGTCGCTCTTGACGGAAGCTTTAAGCTCAGCGGAAGCGCGGAACTGTTTCGGTGTGTTAGGACGACCGTAGTCCTTCAAAGATTGGAGCACGTTTTCACCAGGGCCCGACCCCAACGCGCGCGTGGGATCGAACGAAGCGTTGCTGATAGAAACCGCTTCCGATTTATTCTTCTCGTCTTCCCAGTTCGTTGAAAGATACGGTTCATCGTAGGCCGAAACCGTCATATCGATTGTGAAGCAAAGCAGCTGAACGAACAGCTTTACGAAAACACTGATACCGATGGTTTTGTGCGGGTTCGGATGACCTGGCTCTGGCTCGTCCTCCCATGCGTGGCCAACGTAGAAGGGAATGAGAAGGCCACCGGTGACACCAGCGGAGAGCAATCCGTTGAAGCCAACGCCCAATGTCAATGAAATACTGGGGATGAACGTGAACCCAAGCGTATGCGTTCCGCCCCACTCCACGTTTTCATCCTCAAAAATGCTTGGATAGGCACGAGCGAGCTTCACGTTGAATTGGTAATTCACGTCAAAGCTCAAGCCGGCTGTCAACTGAATGTACACCGGTACCGGTCCTGCATAGAAAGACCAGGTAAGTGAGCCGCTTAGCGCTGCACCGAGTGACGTGTTCGCATATCCGAAATACGGCTTGTTATCGCCTGAGAGGCTTTCCTCCACACCATCCGATATCCCGTCCGCGCGCGCAGCCGCAAGTTCGCTCTGATGCGATTGGAACGTCGCCGCAAACTGGTCTGCGTCATCGAAGGGGGTCTTCGTGATCTCCTTGTCAACGTACCAGCGGTAATACCATCCAATAAGGACGTTTATACGAAAATCCAACGACCATCCACCCGCGAATTTCGCTCTTTTCAGGCCGGTATTCTTCCTTCTGCTTTGCACATCCATGGCATCGACGACGGCATCGCCGAATGCGTCTGCGATGTTCAGGACAGAGTTTTTCTTCCAAGCGTCTTTACTCATTCCGCCATCTTTGCCCGCCAGCGGGAAGGGCGGAAGGCCGATGCCCACAAAGCCGAAGCCTGCCGGATTGATGTTGATTTGTATGGGAGGATTGGGGAAACCGATGTTGATGGAACTTCGGATAGCCGGGATGTTTATCGAGAGGAATTGCGAAAGGTCCACACCTGCAAAGCTCACAGGATACATAAAGGTCTCTACACTGGTGGTATCCTCGTCAAGCTCGTCTCCCGTTGGAATGCCCGTGATGGCCTGAAGCTGCGTAGGAATAGTAACGTCCATATTCGCCGCTTCGGCGATGACATCGTATTGGGTATCGCCGCTCAAGCAAACGTCATTGCCACGCTGGAAGAACTTACCTTCCATCGATACCTCGCAAATGCCCTCCTCGTCTGCCGTACCGCTGGAGCTCATAATGGCGTTCGTTTTGCCCTTTTCGCATATTTTGACGGTGGCAGAACCGTTCTTTTCCAAGCCGCGAATCTTGGCAGTTATGGTATGCGACCTATCGTTTTTCGAGGAGACGACGAAGCGCGAAAGCGTGTAGGTAATATCAACGTCATCCATGGTGAGACATGACGGATAGGGCTTCCCCGCAATGGCCTGTGTGGGGGCAACGGCGCCCTTTCCCCCGCGAAAACGCATAGCACCAGTTTCGAAGATACGGTAATCGCTGTTTTCAGGCTGATCGATATAAACCTTGCCCCAAAACGCGTACTTGCCCTTATCCTTTTCGCCGTTGCTGTTCTCAGACAGGCTGGAAATATCAAGAATGACCTTGCCGTCTTCGTTGGTAGTGGCCTCAAGCGTTGCGTATTTGCCCGAGCTGTCTTTAGCCGCATATGACGTGATGGTCACCTTGGCGCCAGGCACTCCCTTGCCCTTGTTCGCAACGTCCTGGAGCATGAAGCCCACTTCGTTGGGACGAACGACGGCAATGGAGAACTTGACATCGCTTGTTTGCGTACCAACTGCGCCCACATTGAATGAAGACGCAGACGAAGCACCTTGGGTTTCGTCCGCATAAGCAAGGTTGGGGAAAAAGACCGTATTTCCAAGTTGCGGCGCAGTGATAAGCGTTGCCATGCCAAACAACGATCCCGCAAGAAAATGACGACGGGAAAAAGATGCCCCCTGGAAAGAAGGGGTTCCTTCAGAAGAGGATGCCCCTTCAGGAGAAGGCGTCCCTTCGGGGTAAAGCTCGGTACGTCCAAAACTACTTTCGTTCATGAGGGGCCTCCCTGCTGCCGAAACGTGATTGCGGCGGCTGAATGGCTGATATCGAAAACGCTCTTAAGACAAAACCGAAACACATTGGTTAATGCCTGTTAAACCATACAAAATAGAGTATAGCGCGCTAAAGCGGCCGCAAATCGCACAAAGTGAAACATGCGGGGGACGTCAAAAGAAAGCACCCAAGCGGCACGCGATTTGCGGCCAATATGATTGCTGAAGCTATCAATCATATAGTCTCGCACGAAGAAGGCTGCTCGACAACAAATAATTACAGCTTTTTTCAGGGGCACAATAATCGCAACATATAAAAAGACGCGCAGGGAGCAATCCCCTGCGCGTCGCATTGAGTTCGCCTGGATGACGAAGCACTCTAATCTTCCAAGTAATCCTTCAGTTTGCTGGAACGGGAGGGATGACGCAGCTTGGCAAGGGTCTTGCTTTCAATCTGGCGAATGCGCTCACGCGTAACGCCAAACTCGCGGCCAACCTCTTCAAGCGTGCGCGGATGGCCGTCTTCCAGGCCAAAGCGCAGGCTGATAACCTTGCGCTCGCGCTCGGCAAGGCCATCAAGCACCTTGGACAGCTGCTCTTGCAGCATGCTGAAGCTGGCGGCGTCAACCGGCACCACGGCCTCGTTGTCCTCAATGAAGTCGCCCAGCTGGGAGTCTTCTTCTTCGCCAATAGGCGTCTCCAGCGAAACGGGCTCCTGCGAGATCTTCTGGATCTCGCGGACGCGCTCGGCCGAAAGACCCATTTCGGCACCAATCTCCTCGGGGGTTGGCTCGCGACCAAACTCCTGCAGCAACTGACGCTGAATGCGCACCAACTTGTTGATGGTTTCAACCATGTGCACCGGAATACGGATGGTACGTGCCTGGTCGGCGATGGCGCGCGTAATGGCCTGGCGAATCCACCAGGTTGCGTACGTGGAGAACTTGAAGCCCTTCTTGTAGTCGAACTTCTCAACCGCACGGGTAAGGCCCAGGTTGCCCTCCTGGATAAGATCCAGGAACAGCATGCCACGGCCCACGTAGCGCTTGGCAATGGATACTACCAAACGAAGGTTTGCCTCAATGAGCTGCTGCTTTGCGTCAAGGCCAACCTGCTCAATGCGGCCAAGGCGACGCTTGTCGCGGCGCTCAAGCTCGATGCCCTCTTCTTCGGCGCGCTCAAGCTCGGCGGTTGCGGCTACGCCAGCTTCAATTTTCATAGCAAGATCAATTTCCTCTGCTGCCGTCAGCAGCGGAACCTTGCCGATTTCTTTCAGGTACATGCGAACCGGGTCGCCGGTGAGCATGGTGATGCCAGTATCGGTAGAACGGCGACGTGAAGCACGAGCCTTTGCACGCGAGCCCGTTACCTTGGGAAGCGTGAGCTCACTTACTGCGTTAAGCTCGGATTCGGGAATGCCCTCCAGAAGGTCTTCCTCAACGCCTTCGCCAACTTCATCCCCAACATCGTCGCTCTTGGTGTCGCCGCCATCCATGCTGCGCGACTCTGCACTTGCGGCAAACGCGTCGTCTTTGTCTTCGTCGGCATCGTCTTCGAATTCATCAACGTCATCTTCGGGCTGAACGTTAGCGCTTTCCTCGGATACGCCGTTGAAATCGTCAACCGAAATGTCGACCTCAACAAGCTCTTCCGAAAGCTCGTCACCGTCGAAATCGTCTTCGACGTTAGCCTCGGCAGCTACCTCAGGTTCTGCAACCTCTTTAGGAGCTTCTTCCTTTTTAGCGGCTTTTTTTGCGGGTGCCTTGCGCGTCCTTTTTGCAGCAGGTTTCGCCTCTGCGCCCTCTGCGTCAGCTGCTGCAGAAGCATCGGCTGCGGTGTTTTGATTGGTTTCGTTATTCAGTTGTTCGGTTGCCTGAGCGTCTTTCTTAGTTGATTTTCGTGCCGCTGGCTTTTTAGGCGCGGCCTTTTTCTTGGCGCTTTTGGCTTTCTTCTCGTCTTCAGTTGTTTGGATTGTTTCTTCGGAGGCTTCGGTCACGGAGACTTCCTTTCGAAAACTTTCGCCTGTCTGTATCTTGTGGTGGGGCATAAAGATACAGAGAAGCATTTTATACCAAATTGCCGCTATTTCCAAACAAATTACCGTATCGTTACCGTACTTTTTTCGCCGCGAATTAGCGCCTCAAAAAAGCTCTCCGAAAGATCGCCTACGACAGCCGCATCTTCAGCGGATGCGCCTTCAAAGCGCGCCTTCAAAAGGGCCCTTGGCGCGCAACGGCCTCAGCAAACGACGTTAAATCTGAACTACAGAAGGCTTTGCGGATCGATGTCAACAGCCACGTTAACATTGGGCGTCACTTTGCGTTTGCGGAAAAAGGGCTCAAGAACCTGCGCCATATCGGTACCGAGCGGAGCCTTTATCAGAAGATGCCAACGATAGGTATTGCGCAGCTTCGAAAGTACGCAGGCAGTTGGGTCGAACACCTTCCAGCTATCACCCGCAAAATCGCGCACGCAGCGACGCACTTCTTCGCCAAGCTTTACCGCACATGCTTCAACCTCGTGCTCGTTTTTACCCCACACCAGCACGTTGGCCATGCTCGCATACGGCGGGTAGCCCAACGCCCTGCGCTTGGGAAGCTCGTCGCGCAAAAAGAACGCCCGGTCGTAGTGTGCTGCCGCCACAATGGGAGCCGCTTGCGCCTCGTAGGTTTGCACCATCACGCGCCCGGCAAAGCTTCCGCGTCCCGCACGACCTGCAACCTGTTCTATAAGGTCGAACGTGCGCTCTGCCGCGCGATAGTCGGGAAGATGCAGCTGCGTGTCGGCATTTATGACGCCCACCAGCGTCACGTCTTCAAAATCGAGGCCTTTTGCAATCATCTGCGTGCCCAACAGCACCGCGCGCTCCGCCTGGGCAAACTCCTCAAGCAAACGCTGATGCGCGCCCTTCGCGCTGGTAGTGTCAGCGTCCATGCGAATAATGGGAATGGATGAGCCATCCTGAAAACCGTCCAGGAGCACCCGCAAATCGGCCTCAACGCGCTGCGTTCCGGCACCGAATTTCTTTAAGTACGGACTTCCGCAGTTCGGACACGTGGGAGGCGCGGGAACACGATGCCCGCAATGATGGCACACCAGCATGTTGCCGCGTTCGTGGAACGTAAGCGACGTTGAGCACGACGGGCACGAGGGCACAAAGCCGCAATCGCGGCACAGCACGAATTTCGCGAAACCGCGCTGATTAAGCAACAAAACCGCTTTGCGGCCCGCTTCAAGCTCTTCGCGCAAGGCGCCCGAAAGGTCGCGGGAGAACATGGAACGCGAACCCGAACCAAACTCTTTCGCCATATCAATAACGTGCACCTCGGGCATGGGTTTGCCGTTGGCGCGTTCGGGCAGCGCCACCTGATGCCACAGCGGATCTTTGGCGGCGTGGTACAAGCTTTCAATGGAAGGGGTTGCCGAACCCAGCACCACGCACGCCCCCGCGCGGCGCGCCATCCAAATGGCCACATCGCGCGCATGGTAGCGCGGAGCACTGTCCTGCTTGTACGAGCCTTCGTGTTCTTCGTCAATCACGTACAGGCCAACGTTTGAAAGCGGCGAAAACAGGGCGCTTCGTGCGCCCACCACCACGCGTGCAGCACCCGAGCGGATGAAATCCCACTGATCGTAGCGCTCACCTTGGCTCATGCGCGAATGAATGACCGCCACCATATCACCAAAACGCCCGCGGAAACGCGCGACTGTTTGCGGCGTGAGCGATATTTCGGGCACCAGCACGCAAGCCGTTTTACCTTGGGCAAGCACGTACTCGATGGCCTGTAGGTACACTTCGGTTTTGCCCGAGCCCGTCACGCCATCCACCAGCACCACTTCGCCCGCTTCGCGCGAAGATGCCGCCCGAATGACATCAAGCGCATTCTGTTGGCCCTCGGTAAGCTGGGGTTTTTGGGCATTGGCAGCCCACGGAGACGACGCACTGGCAGCTTCGTTCATCCCGCGCATGCGCCTTTTGCGCACAATCTCAACAACGCCCTGGTCTTCCAGCGCTTTTAAAACCGCCGAGACGGAACCGAACTCAACCGCCAACTCGGCAACGCGCAGCTCGCCTGCCTGCAGCGCCTCCAAAACCGCCTTTTGTCGCACCGCGTTCTTGCGCGGCACAAAGGAGGCTGCCTGCGGAGTAAGGCGCACCCATCGGTCATCCACCTCGCCAACAGTTGGCTGCTCAAGATGCCACGAGCCGCTTTGGGTACGCGTGATGCGCGCCACACCCCCTGGAGGCGTGAACAGGCGCACGCACGCCGACAGCGGCGCAATGTAGTGCTGAGAAAGATACTGGGCGCACGCTGCCGCCTCTTCGTCGAAGAACGAAGGACTGAGCGCACGTTCAACGTATTTGATTTTGGCGGGATCCATCCCATCTGGAAGCACATCATCGTCGCATTCGGTAAGCGACACCACAAACCCCACGGCCTGCCGATGACCAAACGGAACCAATACCGCCGCGCCTACGACAATGGGATATTCATCGTCCGAAGCCTGGTCGGCCACGCGATAGGTATAGGGCGCGTCAAGCGCCTGCGTGGGTATGTCCAAGACAACTGATGCGAGTTTCATACGAGCCTATCCCCCGGCATGCAACAACGGACTCTGTGCAAAGCAACCTTCAAATGCGCACAGCAACCTAACGGCGAACACGCGGTCACCTTGCGAACGCTTCAATTAAGGATGCAAATTAGTTAAGCCCGCAAGCGCTCCGCAGCTCGTCAACCTTGTTGGTTTTCTCCCACGTGAATTCGTCAAGCTCACGCCCAAAGTGACCATAGTTGGAGGTCAAACGGTAGATGGGGCGACGCAGTTGCAGCGCATCGATAATGGCAGCAGGACGCAGGTCAAACACGTCGTTTACCGCCTGCTCGATAAGGCCCTCGTCAACTTTGCCCGTGCCAAACGTGTTCACATACACCGAAAGCGGGTGTGCCACGCCAATGGCGTACGCAAGCTCAATCTCGCAGCGATCGGCCAGGCCGGCGGCCACGATGTTTTTGGCCACCCAACGCGCAGCGTACGCGGCAGAGCGGTCAACCTTAGTGCAATCCTTGCCACTGAAGGCGCCGCCACCATGGCGACCCATGCCGCCGTAGGTGTCAACGATAATTTTGCGGCCGGTAAGCCCGGTGTCACCCATGGGGCCACCCACAACAAAGCGGCCGGTGGGGTTCACAAACACCTCGGCGCCATCCCATTTGACGCCTTCGGCCTCGAACACCGGCGTAATAACGTGCTCGATCATGTCCGCCTTAATCTGGGACACTTCAACGTCGGCTCGATGCTGCGCGGACACGAGCACCTTTTCAACGGCAACCGGCTTATCGTCTATGTAGCGCACGGTTACCTGGGTTTTTCCATCGGGATACAGATAGTCAAGCGTGCCGTCTTTGCGCACTTTTGCAAGACGCTCGGCCAAACGATGCGCCAAATAGATGGGCATGGGCATAAGCGTGGACGTCTCGTTGCAGGCATAACCGAACATAACGCCCTGGTCACCCGCGCCAATGCGGTCGTAGGCATCGTCGCCTGCCACCTGGCCCTGCTGAACTTCGTAGGACTCATCGACGCCCATGGCAATGTCGGCCGACTGCGCGTGCATGTAGTTGGCAACGGCGCACGTCTCGGCGTCGAAGCCCATCTTTGCCCTGGTGTAGCCAATGTCGCGAACCACATCGCGCACGATGGTGTCAACGTCTACGTACGCCTCGGTGCGCACCTCACCCATCACGGTAACAATGCCCGTTGTGGTAAACGTTTCAATAGCGCAACGCACCTGGTTCACGTCGGCGGGCGCACCCGTGCTGGGTGACACGTAGCCCTCTGCGGCAAGCTGGGCTTCCTTCGTTAAAATGGCGTCAAGAATAGCATCTGACACCTGGTCGCACAATTTATCGGGGTGGCCTTCGGTCACCGACTCCGATGTAAACAAGTAGGAACGCACATCACTCATTTAAGAGCCTCCTTGCATAACGTATCTATCACGTTAGAGCCTACATCATCGCAGGGGCAACCGAGCAACCTCCATGCTGAAACCCTAAAAACAACGATTCTTCGATAAACGGCTCAAAAATTCGCTTTCGCATGTCCTTTCACCGACCTCAAACAGGCTTTTATGGAGCATGGTGCGCACTCCAGCGCCCTAGATGCGCTTTTTCACTGAAAAACGCTCGGACGCGCTCCTTTCCATTCGCAGCTGAACGCGAAAAGAACGATAATCGACACGCTTTTCAAACGTTCGCGTTTCCACCGTAACGCGCCTTAAACCTTAAAGCCCCAACAGCATGGAGGACAGCCGTGAGCAAAAACGCCTCATATACCGCCGAGTACTTCGAAATTGCCAATCAGCTGGGCGGCGACATTGAAGGAAGGCGCGCCGCGCGCGCATACATGAAAAACTCTACCGCCATTGTCCATCATGTGGTGGTCGATTCGTCGTTTGTTCCCCGTCTGTTCGACAACGACACCTACCATGCCATGAAAGAAACCGCGGAGCGCGCGCATCAAATTCTGTGCAAGGTAATTCAGCACTATTTGGACGACCCCGCGTACCGCACCATCTTCGACTTCGACCCGCGTCTGCAAGAGCTTATTCTGCTGCCGCGCGGATATGATGCGTTGCTGCCGTTCGCCCGCGTGGACACGTTCTTGAACGAGGACACGATGGAGATCAAATTCTGCGAGTTCAACGCAGACGGTTCTTCGGGCATGAACGAGAACCGCGAAATCACGCATTCCATCGAAAACACCGCCACCTATCAGGAGTTCGCGCGCCGGCACCAGGTGCGCCCCTGCGAGCTGTTCGAGGCATGGGTTGACGAGTTTATCGCCATCTACCAATCCAGCGAGCGCGCCAAGGAAAACCCGCGCTTCGCAATTTGCGACTACCTGGACCACGGCGTGGTTGACGAGTTTAAGCTGTTTGCCGGCCTGTTCAAGGAGCGCGGCTTCGATTGCACGGTTGCCGACGTGCGCGATTTAGCTTTCGATGGCGAAACGCTCACCGATAGCGAAGGGCTTCCCATTGACGCCATTTGGCGACGCAGCGTCACCAACGACGTTATTGAGTTTTGGGACCAGTCTCAAGCGCTCATCAATGCCGTGCGCGCGCAAAAGGTGACGCTCATCGGCAGCTTTGCGGGTCACATCGTGCACGATAAGCAGATTTTCAAAACGCTGTTCGACCCGGCCACTAAGGCACTGCTCACCGACGAAGAAAACGACTTTATCGCCAAAACCGTGCCGCAAACCACGTTCCTTGACAGCGCATATATCAACTTGGACGAGGTGTGCGCGAACAAGGACGGCTGGATCATAAAGCCAACCGACCATTACGGCGCCGACAACGTGTACGCGGGCTGCTTCTTCCAACAGGACGAATGGGAGCAGCTGGTACATCGCTTTGCAAACAGCGCGGCAGGCGATCCCTTTATCGCGCAAACCTACATCACGCCTTTTAAAACCGATACATTGGCGCCCGATACCGACATCGAAAACCTTGCCGACGACGAGGTTTCGCGCGAGCCGGTGCGCTACAACAACCTCAACGGTTTGTACCTGTACAACGGTCATTTCCAGGGCGTTTTCAGCCGCCTGGGACCACTGCCCACCATATCCAAGGACATGAAGGGCATGACGTCTGCCACCATTTGGGTTGATTGCGAGAACTAACCATGGAACCTACGCAAACGCGTCCTTTCAAGATGCCGCCCAACGGTAAAAACTCAGG
>JAZQAV010000176.1:0-6779 GCA_045545435.1 Eggerthellaceae bacterium
ACAACGGCAGGTTCCGAGGACATGTGCGAGGTAAACATCGTTTGCTTGCAGGCGGGACAAAGCTTTGTTGCAATAAGGGCCGCGACAGCGCTTATGAATCCGTCGACAATTGCCGGAACACGGTACAGCGCACATCCAAGATACAAACCTACCATGCCGCAGATGTCGAAGCCTCCCAACGCACGCAGCGTGTAGAACACATCGTCTGAATACGAACCGGATTGGGGGGCGTTCACATCAAGAGCGCGTTTGATGACCGCAATTTTGCGTTCGAGCCCCGCGTTTGACAGGCCGGCTCCTTTCCCAGTCGCCTCTTCGGGCGCCAAGCCCAACAAGGCGCAGGCAAGAGCACTTGCGGTGGTGGTGTTTCCAATGCTCATTTCGCCTACGGCGATAATCTTGTACCCATCTTGCGCGGCTTCGCGGGCGCAGTCCATGCCCGCCTGTATGGCCGCGTGCGCCTGCTCGGCGCTCATGGCGGGGCCTTGGGATATATCGGCTGTTCCGTTGGCCACGCTTTTGTTGATGACGCCTTCAACATCCGAGGGCGTAACCATGCCGACGTCTACCGAGAACGTATCCACGCGAGCGGGGCGCGCCATCGTGCATACCGATGAGGTGCCTTTGGCGATACTGCCAGCGATAAGCGTGGTGATGTCGTGCTGCGATTGGGAGACGCCTTGCGCCACAACCCCGTTGTCGGCGCACATGACGATGGCACAGCGCTTTTTCAAGCTGAAATCAGCGGAGCCAAAAATGCCCGCCATTTGCTCGATCATCGGCTCGAACGCACCCAGGCTACCGATTGGTTTTGCGACGTGGTTCCATTTTTCGCGCGCTTGCAGGCAGGCCGTTTGGTTAATGGTGCCAATGCTTTCGTTGATTGCGTTGAAGTCCACGGATGCATTCCTTCGCGAGGTTCGGTGACGATGTTGGTTTGGCGATGTGGCCAAACTTCAACTCGTCGAGATGGCGGATAAACAACAATATTATAATCGTAGCGCACAGCACGGATTGCTACATCATGAATCGTCGTTCGATTTAACGGACAAGCTTTGCGAGAGGCCAGCAACAAATAACCTAGTTTCAAGGATGTGAATCACCATGGCGCGCGACTATCCTTTCATTGCGCATACCGAATGCGAATATTTCCCTTGTCACGAGGGGCTTGACCCCGAAAACTTCAACTGCCTGTTCTGCTTTTGTCCGTTGTACATGCTGGGGCCCGATTGCGGCGGCAACTTCTCGTATACCGACTCGGGTGTGAAGGTGTGTACCAACTGCACGATAACGCACGAGCGCAATCGCGGAAACGAGCTGGTAAACGAAAAATGGGAGCTTATCAAGGCAAAAGCTGCCCCAAAAGAAAGCCAGTAAGGTTTGCCCGTGTTGCGTTGCAGAAAAAAATAGGTAGTCGGACTATCGAATAATGCTGTTATCAGTAGACTTACTCTGCTACTATTTAAGCAGTTGAATAGAAGGTAGAAGTGACGTTGTCCGTAAGGGTAGCGCTGCAAAGGGAATCAGGTGAAAATCCTGAGCAAGGGCCATTATCGTGAGGGTGCACACGTGCTCCCAAGTCGGAATGCTTTGCCTACCTTCCGCAGGACGCCTGCTGGCTGCGCATCTCTGTGAACCCTGGAGAGGCGCGGTGCAATTACGAGATTGCGCGTCCTCGAATTATGAGGGCGTTTCTTTTTTGCCCCATGTTCGAGGGGGCTTGCCTGTCTGTGCGGATTCCCTTTTGGCGATTCTTTCGGGCAGGCTCGCTTCAAAAGGAAAGGGGAGATTTATGGATCAGTTTTCACGTCGTAACTTCGTAAAGGTAGCGGCACTTGCCGGTGTGGCTGCAGCAGGAACCGCTGTTGCTGGCTGCTCGAGCAGCGCAGGGAGTGCTTCGGCTTCCGGCTCTGCTTCGGCTGCTGCTGCCAAGGTTAAGCCGGTTATCCTGGTGGTGAGCTTCGGCACCAGCTTCAACAATTCTCGCCATCTCACCATTGGCGCCATTGAAGACGCCATTCGCGAGAAGTACACCCCCGATTACGAAGTTCGCCGTGCTTTCACCGCGCAGATCATCATTGACAAGCTGCAAGAGCGTGATGGCATTTCCATCGACAACGTTGAGCAGGCTCTCGATCGCTTGATCGCCGATGGCGTGAAAGACATCATCGTTCAGCCTACCCACCTTATGGCCGGTTTTGAGTACACCGACCTCAAGGATGCTCTTGAGGAGTACAAGGGCAAGTTCAGCTCGATCAAGCTGGGCGAGCCGCTGCTCACTTCCGATGATGACTACAAGAAGGTAGCAAAAGCCGCTTACGAGGCGCTTGCCAAGTACGACGACGGTGCAACGGCGCTGTGCTACATGGGCCATGGTACCGAGGCCGACTCCAACTCCACGTACGGCAAACTGCAGGGCGTATTCAAAGACCTTGGATACGAGCGCGTGCTGGTTGGTACCGTTGAGGCTGAGCCCACGTTTGACGACGTTATCGCTGCAGCTCAGGCTGCTGGCTTGACCAAGGCAGTGCTTCGTCCGCTCATGGTGGTTGCCGGCGACCATGCCAACAACGACATGGCCGACGAGAGCGATCCCGAGTCGTTTGCCGCCAAGTTCAAAGCTGCCGGTTTCCAGGTTACCAGCGTCATTGAGGGCTTGGGCCAACTGGTGGACATCGAGGACATCTACGTTGCGCATGTGGCAGAGGCAAAAGCCCTGTAACGTGCTTCACGAAAACCTTTAGATTAAAGGAGGGCGCATTCGTGCGCTCTCCTAATGAAAGGGACCACATTGAAAAAGATAGTTAGCTTGCTTTTCGCTGCCGCATTAACGTGTGCCGTTGTCGCTGGTTGCGCGGGTGCAACCTCCAATTCCGCGGCAAGTGCTGCCGCGAGCTCACAGGCAAGCGCCTCGGCATCGTCGTCGGCATCAGCGGCTTCCGCTTCGTCGGCGGAGAGCGCCTCAAGCGAAGAGGCCAAAACGCCTATCACCGCCGATATGATTGCTGAGGGCACCTATCAAATTGAGGTGCAGTCAAGCTCAAGCATGTTCCGCATTGTGGAATGCGAGCTGACGGTGGCCGACGGTAAAATGGTTGCCAACGTGACGCTGAGCGCTCATGGTTACGAAAAGCTCTACCTGGGCACGGGTGAAGAGGCTGCCAATGCGCCTGAAGACCAGTACCTCATGTTCAGCGACGAAGACAACGATGGGCGTTATTCCTATGTGGTTCCGGTTGCCGCGCTTGATGCCGATATCCAATGCGCCGCATTCAGCATCAACAAGCAAACGTGGTACGACCGCACGCTTGTTTTCGAGTCGAACAACATTCCTGCGGACAAGATTACCCGCTAGTTTGGCGTTCGTGCGCACAAAGCCTTTCACGAGGTCGCACGATATTGTCCATGCAGTTTGGTCTGCACCGTTAACAAGGTCGCGCAACGCGTGTTCGCGTTGCGCGATAGCCGTTTTAAAAGGGGGTCGCAATGGCCGCATCAAGCATATGTGCGAATGCGCCTTTCCGTGCGCTATGGCGCCAAGCTGCTTGCATGTGCGCCTTGGTGATTTCCCTGTGCCTGCTTTCGGCTTGTGCCAGTTCGCAAGCATCATCTTCAAACGCCAACGCTTCGAATTCTGCGGCCAGCGCCTCTTCTGAAAGCTCGCTTGAGCGCGGGGCACAGCAGGTGCCGCTTAGCGGATTTAGCTGGTCGGGGGGATCGGGAAGGCTTAAAGGCATCACCTGTACGGCGCTTGAGATGCTTGACGGCCAGGCGTATGCCACCATAGAAATTCAGAGCGCCTCGTACACCACTGTTCGCGTCGGCGACTCCGAATACCAAAGTCTTACGCCTGACAGCGAGGTTTCAACTTTCAAGATACCGGTCAACCTTAATGCCAACACGGCCATCAGTGGGCTTACAACGGCCATGTCTTCGCCGCATTGGGTTGATTACACCATCTATTGCGCCTCAGGTGAAAACGGATCTTCTGGTGGATCGTCTGCGGGCGATAAGGGCCTTGACGAGGCCGCTCCTGAGATTATGGGATTTACCGCCGAGGGCGAAGAGCCTTTAGCGGCGGCCAAGCTTTTCAAGGTTTTCAACTATAACAATGGCGTGCGTTTGGTTGAAATTGCAGGATCGTCCGATGCTCAACTTAATGAGGAAGACGCTTCCGCCCTTTACGGCCAAGCCGCATTGCGATATCTCGTGGTTCCCGAAGGGGTAGAGGTTCCGGCAGGTCTTGAAAAGAGTTTCATCGTTGTGCAGCAGCCAAAAGGCAATGCGTATGTGTTGGGCTCGAGCGCGCTCGCGCATATGGCGGACTTGGGGAAAAGTGCCGCCATTGGGATGCTTGACGCTGCGCTTGCACAGCAAGCAACAGATTTGGGCATCCAGGCGATGACCGAAGAGGGCTCAAAGGAGCACATCAATTTTAGAGCGGTGGTTACCAGCCATATCGATTTGGTAGTGGCTGATTATTCGATGCTGCACACCGAAAACGGCGATTCGTCAGCCCTCCAAGAAGCGGGGGGCAGCGCTCATACGCTTGGTGTTCCGCTGCTTGTTGACAGGTCTGCCGAAGAGGCAGACGAGGTGGCTGCGGCCGAATGGATAAAGGTCTACGGCATTGTTTTGGGATGCTATAACGAAGCCGTTGACGTGTTCGAATCGTCGCGCGCTTAGAAGGAGACTTCGTTATGGGTCGCTTTCGTTCGATATCTAAAGCGCTCTGCGTTTGCTTGATGTTGGCGTGTGCGCTGGTTTTCTGTGCTGGATGCTCAAACGCTTCTCCTGCATCGGGGACGGCATCGAGCAGCGCTCAACAGCAGCAATCCGCACCTGAAATCGCGGGCCTTGAGTTCGACCACGCGATGGAGCTTACCTATGCGCAGGAATTTGACGTGTATTACTATCGCGACGGATTCAAGTTGGTAGACGTGCACGATTCGGCGCGTTATCTGGTTGTTCCCGAAGGCGCAAAAGCTCCTGAGGGCCTGGACAAAAACATCGTGGTGCTGCAACAGCCGCTTGACCGCGTGTATTTGTGCGCAACCTCCACCATGGCGCTTTTCGACGCGCTGGGCGCGCTGGACTGCGTGAAGTTCACGGGAACTAATGCCTCAGGCTGGGAGATTGAGGCTCCGCGTGCCGCACTTGCTTCGGGGGCTATGACCTATGCGGGCAAGTACAGCGCACCCGATTACGAAACGCTGGTCAAGGGCAATTGCGATATGGCCCTTGAGTCAACGATGATACTTCATGTACCCGAAGTGCAAGAGATGCTCACCCAGCTTGAAATACCGGTTTTCATTGAGCGTTCAAGCTTCGAAAGCGAGCCGCTCGGCCGCATTGAGTGGGTGAAGATTTTCGGGGCTCTCATTAATCAAGAAGAGCAAGCGCAAGCGTTCTTCGATCAGCAGGTTGCCATTGTGGACGGCCTTGAGGAAGTTGGCGATACGGGCAAAACCGTGGTCTTCTTCTCTATTAGCTCCGATGGCAAAGTGCTTATACGGCGTCCCGATGACTACATCGCGAAAGCAATAGAGCAAGGTGGTGGCACCTATGCTTTTGCGAACATCCAGTCGGCCGACCAAAGCGCTTCTATGGCCATCACCATGGAGGAGTTTTACAAGGTGGCCTCAACCGCTGACTATCTGGTGTACAACGGCACCATCGAAGATCCCATAACCAGCATTTCCGACCTGCTTGCGAAAAGCGAGGTGTTCGCCGATTTCGCGGCTGTTAAAAACGGGAACGTTTGGACAACCGATAAGTCAATGTATCAATCCACTGATAAAATTGCTTCCATGATAGAAGACTTCCACAAGCTGGTGACCGATGCGGATCCTGCCACGATGACGTTTTTGAGGAAGGTTGGTTAAACCCTGCGATGGCTAAAGGCAACGGATCGCAACAGATTTTAGATTCTGCCGACCGCGTGTTGCAGGAGGTGCAGTCCTCGCTGCCGGAAAGCGGTGCCGAAAGCGGATACCATGCCGAGAACTTCAAGCGCCGCATGCGCTATCTTGCCGTGTTCGTTGTGATGATTGTCATGTTCTGCGTGGTGTCGGTTATCAACATCAACACGGGAAACGTCGACGTTTCCATCCTTCAGATTTTGCAAATTCTTACCGGTCAGGGTACCGATATCGATGCGTACAACATCATTTGGAAAATTCGCCTGCCGCGCATTTTAATGGCGGCGGTGCTGGGCGGCGCGCTTGCCGTATCGGGCTTTTTGCTGCAAACGTTCTTCGAGAACCCTATTGCCGGCCCGTTTGTTCTGGGCATTTCGCATGGTGCGAAGATGATGGTCGCCATCACCATGATCATATTCGTGAGCAATTTCGGCAGCGTGTCCTCATACGTGCTCATCATTGCCGCATTTGTGGGGGCGCTCATGTCAACAGGATTCATCTTGTTGGTATCCAGGCGCATCGATTCGATGGCGGTTTTGCTGGTGGCAGGCATCATGATCGGCTACATTTGCTCGGCGGTAACCGAGTTCATAATCACGTTCGCCAGCGATTCCGACATCGTGAACCTGCACAATTGGTCGCAGGGTTCTTTTGCGTCCACCAGCTGGGAGGCGTTGCAAATTGCCGCGGTTATCGTGCTGGTATGCGTGATTCTTACGTTCTTGCTGTCCAAGCCTATAGGCGCCTTTCAGCTGGGAGAAGCCTACGCGCAGTCCATGGGCGTTAACATCAAGCGTTTTCGTATCGCTATCATCATGCTCTCCAGCGTGCTCTCGGCAACGGTGACCGCGTTTGCGG
>JAZQAV010000177.1:0-11345 GCA_045545435.1 Eggerthellaceae bacterium
ATCTCCAACATCAAGCTTGACGGCCTGGGTGGCACGCCCAGCGCCATCATCTTCCTGACGGCCGATGCCTTTGGCGTTATGCCCCCAGTAAGCAAACTCAATTCCGCTCAGGCGCAGTATTACTTCCTTTCGGGCTTCACTTCAAAGTTGGCCGGCACCGAAATTGGTGTTATTGAGCCGGTGCCCACCTTCTCCACCTGCTTCGGTGAGCCGTTCATGCCGCTTGATCCCAACGTATACGCACGCATGCTTGCTGATCGCGTTGAAGCAAGCGGTGCCAGCGTGTATCTGGTGAATACCGGATGGAACGGCACGGGTCAGCGCACGAAGCTTGCGTACACGCGCGCTATGGTTACGGCGGCCCTCGATGGAACGCTTGACAAGGCGGAGTTCGTAACCGATCCGTTCTTTGGCGTCGCGGTGCCTACCACCTGCCCCAATGTTCCCGACGAAATCCTTATTCCCGCAAATACGTGGGAAGACAAAGCAGCTTACGAAGAAGCGGCGAAGAAGCTCGTGGGTATGTTCAATGCAAACGCTCAGGCGAAGTATCCGAACATGGCCGATGACGTGAAAGCTGCTGCGCCCAAAGCGTAAAGGCGTAAGCGTACAGGTGCGGCAATCGCACGCAACTTACATAGTGGCTATTGGCGGCGCGCTGAAAGTTATCCAGCGCGCCGCTTTTGAAAAGACGGCAAGCGAGTGGTTGGATGACAGAACGGAACAGGGGCGAATCGCGGAGCGATAGTGCTCATACCCACGCTTCTCATGAGCCTGCAACAAGGCGCATGAGGGTGCCCTATGACGATGGCCGCTCGCAGATGCGCACGGCAAATTCATCGGTGCACCGCGCGACTTCATCCTCACGCGTCTCCTCATCGCAGCATGCCCAGCACGGCCGTACGCAAGCTTCGCGCTCCGCGCATGCTCAACATGCCCGCACGCAGGCTTCGCAGCCGCAGCGCCAGGCAATGCCTGCGCACCAACGGCAGGCAGCACCTGCGCGTCAGCGGCAAGCGGCACCTGCGCAGCGCGGTCAATCGGCGCCCGCGCAACATCGACAACAACCGTCGGGCGCTTCCCGCCGTGCATCATCGGCTTCTCGGCGAAAAGCTCCTGCCATGGTGGCTGAAGGCCGTCGCTACGTGGCTTCGGTTGATGGCTTGCGCGCCTTTGCCGTATTGGCGGTAATCGCATACCACATGGGCCTCAAATGGGCCTCCGGTGGTCTCATGGGCGTTACCGTCTTCTTCGTGATTTCGGGATACCTTATCACGGGTATTCTCATGAACGAGCTGGTCACGCGCGGAACCATTCGTCTTGGCCGCTTCTGGTTACGCCGCATTAGGCGCTTGTTCCCGGCCATTGTGCTGGTAATTGGCGTGGTGCTCGTTTTGTGCGCGCTGTTCAACACCACGTTGCTCGAAAAAATGAAGCCAGATGTTTTGCCTTCGCTGTTCTGGCTCAACAACTGGTGGCAGATATTCCACGAGATATCGTACATCGAGGCAGCGGGCCCGCCTTCGCCGCTCACGCATTTTTGGAGCCTTGCTATTGAAGAGCAGTATTATCTGGCGTGGCCCATTATTCTGCTGCTTATGTACAAGGCGGGCACCTCAAAGAAAACCTATGTGCGCACTATTGCCGTGCTGGCGATTGTGTCGGCGCTTGAAATGGCGCTGCTCTACGATCCTCACGGGGATCCCAGCCGCGTGTATTACGGAACCGATACGCGTGCCTTCAGCTTGCTGGTTGGCGCATGGTTGGCGCTCATGTGGCCGTCAACGGCGTTCGGTGAAGGAGCGCACAACAGGGCCGACTCAAGAACGAGCTTGATATTTAACGTGGTGGGCATCGCTGCTATGGTCGGCCTTATCGTTGTCGTAGTGGTCACCAACGGCTTCTCGCCCTTCCCGTACCGCGGTGGAACATTCTTGGTGTCGGTGCTCTCCGCGGCGGTCATCGCTGCGCTGGTTATTCCTGGAACGCTTTTGGACCGCTTCTTCTCGTTGGCGCCCGTTGTTTGGATCGGGAAGCTGAGCTACAGCATGTATCTGTGGCATTTCCCCATCTTGCTGCTCACCACCAACGTGAATTCTACGGTTGAAGTTCCCTGGTGGATGCGCCTGGTACAGCTTGCGCTGATAATCGCGGTTTCGGCGGCGTCGTATTACTTGGTTGAGAATCCCATACGCCATGGGGCCATTGGAAATTGGTGGCGCGCGCATCGCGAGGGCGCTCCCGAAGGCAATATGCAGCGCGTGGTTGCTCCCGTGGCGTGCACCGCTGTGCTCTTGTTGCTGGCCACGTTGGCGTATGCGAATATGCTCCCCACGCTCGCCCCCGCAAAGCCCGCTTCGTCGGCAACAACGGCGCAATCGGCTACAACCGCATCTTCTGGGCAGGCCGCGGGGTCGTTCCAATCGCTGTCCGATTCTCAATCGGCAGGGTCTTCGCAGGCCGCATCCGGACAGGCCTACTTCAATGAGGCGCATTACAACAGCGCGGGCGTTCAGATATATGAGCCGCTGCTTATTGGCGACAGTGTGGCCGCTGGATGCGTCGATCAATTCTATGCGGCGTTCCCCTACGGTCATATCGACGCTGAAGTTGCTCGCAATGTGTGGGAGAGCCCCTATGCCGATTACGACCAAGCGGGCCAGGTGGGGCAGTACGTGGTCTTTTGCTTAGGGACTAACAACGCGGTCGTGGATTGGCAGATTGACGACGAGCTGCTGAATGTGGTGAGCGACGACAAGACGGTGTTCTTCGTGAACACGCGCAGCCCGCAATCGTGGACCGATTCAACCAACGAGACGATAGCAAACATTCCGTCGCGCCATCCGAACGTGATTGTTGTTGACTGGTACAGCGCCTCTGCGGGGCATGATGAGTATTTCGCAGGGGATGGAACCCATCTAACCGAAGAAGGAGCGCAGGCCTACATTGCGCTTATCCAACAGGCAATCGTAAACCATATGAACAGCTAACTCTCTTATGTTGCCCAGCGGGCAACAAGCCGATGCGGTAGGGGGGCAAGCAAGCCGCATCGCGTGATTATTCGGAAGGGTTGAAAGGCTTGTGTTCGTTGGCGATTATAGGCAATAAAAGCGCTTTTCGGAACGTTTTTTGCATATATAGGGGACGCAGGCAAATCTTCTTGCATGCTAATAGGTAATCTATATAATAGGCACGTTATTATGCAAAATACCAATACGTACTATTGTTGACAGCCTTCAGAGAGGCCGGCAAAAAAGGAGATTATCTTGGACGAGAAGAAGGTGCCATTGGGGGGCATTATAGCTGTCGCCTGCTTCATGCTGGGCGTTTTCGTGCCAACGTATGCGCAGTTCCAGCTTTCCCCGTTAGCTCATTTGGTTATGCCGCAGTTCCATTTGGATCAAACGCAGTTCTCGATGCTGTTCTCGGCGGCAATGATCATGGGCATCATATTCAGCCTGATTGCGGGCATCCTGTGCGACAAGTTTGGCATTAAGCGCTCCGTGGGCGTTGCTACCATTCTTACCTCGCTTGCCCTCATTGCGCGCGTGTTCGCGCCCGATTTCGGCATTTTGTTCGGCTGCATGGTGGGTACTGGTTTCGCGGCAACGTTTTTGAACGCAAACGTCGCGAAGATCATGGGCGCTTGGTTCACGCCCGATAAGGTGGGCATCGCCGTTGGTATTGCAACGTCCGGTGCAACGCTTGCCATGGCAATTGGCATGGGCACCAGCGCTCTGTTCCCTTCGCTGAATGCCATCTTCATCTTTACCGCGGGCCTTTCGGTTGTTGCCGCGCTGGCGTGGTTTATCTTTTACAAGGAGCGCCCTGACAGCAAAGAGTCCAAGGGTGCAGCACAGGCAGAAATTCAAACGCCGCCGCTTTCTGAGTGCCTGAAGGTTGTGGCGAAGAGCAAAAATGTGTGGCTCATCGGCATCATCTTGGGCATGGCTATGGCTGCCACCATGTGCGTGACCACGTTCCTTCCGCAGATTCTTGCTGGTCGCGGCTACGATTCGGCTTCTGCAGGTGCAATGTCGTCCATCGTGACCTACGGTAGTTTAGCGGGTGCCATTCTGGCTCCCATCATCCGTGTTCGCTTTGGCGCGTTCAAGCCGGTTGCGATCGTGTTTGCCGTAGCTGCCGCAGTGCTGACGGCAACGGCTTGGATGCTTCCTGACGGTCCGCTGATGGCCATCGGCTTCTTCCTTACCGGTTTCACGCAAAACGGTCTGCTTGCCATCGTGCTGTCGCTGCCGGTACTTCTTCCCGAAATTGGTCCCGTGTACGCAGGTACCGCTGGTGGTCTTGCGGCTACCATGCAGCTGACTGGCGCCGTGGTTCTGCCCACGTACATTCTTACGCCGCTGTTTGGCAACAACTTCTTCGTGTTCTACTTGGTGGCGGGCGCCTTCTGCATCATCGCAGCAGTTTGCGCGTTTGCGCTTCCCGAGCTGTTTGGGAAAGACGCCAAATAGCATCCGCGTAAAAGGCCTGCGCCGTTAATGCGGAAACGGTGCCGATCGGTTAGCGCGCGATAGGTTTCGTCCTGTTTTGCAAAAGCCATTTGCCTTGTGCAAGTGGCTTTTGTTTTTGCTCACATGAGGCCACAAACCCCTTGCGTTAAGCGTGCGCGGCGGCGACTCGGCTCCGCTTGCGGGCTTTCTTCAGGTGGCCTGTGCGCCGCGTTCTAAACTGCGTGCGGCGGCGATTCGGCCCCGTTTGCAACTATTTTCAAATAATTAATCACGCTGTAACTTTTATATGCTAAAGTACCTACCATGCTTTCAGAGGCGCAACATATTACCCTTACTTCTGAGGTGTCGCAGGCTGCGACATCGGTTCTGCTTGCGCGCTCGGCATCTAAGCACTCCCTTACCGCGCTATATTCCTATCGATATTTCTAGCACGTGGGTTTAACCCGGGTGCTTTTTTATTGCACCCTCGTTCATGCTCGCGTGCGCCTTCGACTATGGTTTTGTTTTCGCGATTAAAAAGGGATGTGTCATGTTCGCTAAAGCTTTGATGGTTCTTGGTTTCTTCGCTATTGCGGTAGGCGTTGGCATTTACTGCCGCCGCACCACGTCAAGCGTTGAAGGTTTCGTATTGGGCGGCCGCAATGTGGGCCCGTGGTTTTCGGCGTTTGCGTACGGTACCAGTTACTTCTCGGCCGTTATCTTCATCGGCTACGCAGGCCAGTTCGGTTGGAAATTTGGCCTTGCGGCATTTTGGATTGGCTTGGGCAACGCATTTATTGGCAGCCTGTTGGCATGGTGGGTGTTGGGACCGCGCTCGCGTGAGATGACGCATCGTCTTGGTGCTACCACCATGCCCGAATTCTTTGGCAAGCGCTACGACAGTCGTGCGCTGCGCGTTGCATCGGCGCTTATCATCTTCGTGTTCCTTATTCCCTACACCGCCTCGGTTTACAACGGCCTGTCGCGTTTGTTTGGCATGGCGTTCGGCGTGCCCTACGAAGTGTGCGTGGTGGCCATGGCGCTTATCACCTGCGTGTACGTGGTAATTGGCGGCTACATGGCAACAGTAACCAACGACTTCTTGCAGGGATGCGTGATGCTGGTTGGCATCGTTGGCGTGGTGGTTGTGGTATTGGGCGACAACGGCGGCTTTATGGCGGCGCTTACCACCATGTCGCAGATTCCTGCCGAAGGAACCCAGATGCAGGGCGCCTTTATCAGCATGTTTGGACCCGATCCGCTCAACCTGTTGGGCGTTGTAATTCTGACCAGCTTGGGCACGTGGGGCTTGCCGCAGATGGTGCAGAAGTTCTACGCCATTCGCAGCGGTTCAGCCATTAAGCAAGGCGCCATCATTTCGACGTTCTTCGCGCTTATTGTTGCCGGTGGTAGCTACTTCTTGGGTGGCTTTGGACGTCTGTACGGCGATCAGATTGTTATGACGCCCGCCGGCACGCCCGTGTACGACTCCATTGTTCCTACCATGCTCTCCACTTTGCCCGATTTGATCATTGGTTTGGTTGCGGTTTTGGTTTTGAGCGCATCTATGTCCACGTTAAGCTCGCTGGTGCTTACCTCAAGTTCGACGCTGACGCTCGATGTGATTAGGCGAAACATTATTAAAGACATGTCCGAGAAGAGCCAGATTTGGACCATGCGCGCCTTCCTGATTGTGTTCGTGGTGGTATCGGCTGTGCTTGCGTTGGTGCAGTATCACTCGTCCATCACGTTCATCGCGCAGCTGATGGGCATTTCCTGGGGTGCGCTTTCCGGTGCCTTCCTGGGCCCCTTCCTGTGGGGTTTGTACAGCGGAAATGTTTCCCGCGCAGCTGTTTGGACCAGTTTCGCTATCGGCGTTGGCCTGACGTCGGGCAACATGATCATGGGCATGGCTGGCCTCACGCCTTTGTTCGCGTCGCCCATCAACTGCGGTGCCGTTGCCATGATTCTTTCGATTATCGTGGTGCCGGTGGTCAGCTTCTTCACGAAAGCCGTTCCGTTTGACGTTATGCCTACCAAGCCCGAAAGCGCTACCGACCGCGAGCTGGGCGCTATGATCGGCGCCGACTCCGAGCAGCCGCTTCCCGCTGAAGCAGGTATCGACACCATGGTCGAGTAAGCGCTGCTGCGCTTGGGAAATAACGCCGCGGATTCGCAATTCGTTCACGTGGGTGGCGATATCGTTTTGCCGCGAGGCTTGCTCCCGAAATACCACGACGTTTGCTTCCGAAGTACCGTGACGTTCGCTCCCGAAATACCGCGGTTTTTCCCGCGGCGCATGCCAAAACTAAACGCAGAAACGAAAACCCCCGCTCAGTATATGAGCGGGGGTTTGTGGTCTAGTTCGCCAGGGGGCGTAAGCTGTTGGAAACGCGTTACTTGCGCTCAAAGGTGAGGGCGACGCCGCTGTCGTCGATGGTGAGCTTGTTATCGGCAAGCGTTGCCTTCGCGCTGGCGGAATTATCAAGCGTTAATTCGCACTCAGTCGCACTACGCGCCTTCCACGTGCCCGTTGAGGGTTCGCTTCCTGCTACTGACATTTCGCATTTGCCATTTTCGTTCAAATTGAGGGTAATGCTGTAACCAGCGTCCATAACAAGCTTAAACATTCTGGCCGTTGACTCGGCGTCTTCCACGGAGCTGTCGGTTACCGTGACGCTGGTAGCCGTCCATTCTCCTTGGAAATTTTTCGAATGGTCTTGGCCGCATGCGCCCAGCGTGAGCGCCATGCAGGCTGCCAAAGCAACCAAAACTAAAGCGGCGTACTTTTTCATTACAGGTCCTTTCCTCGCTGTGCGCCTTTCGCAAGCATGTGTCTCATGCTTTTTACTGCGCTCAAACTGCGGTGCTGTTGTCAGGATTAACCTGTTCAACAGTATGCTTATCGGCAATTATGGCACAGCTTTTCGCGAGTGAGACGTAAGTGTCGCGCCCAATCGCCGTGTGGCGTGAAAAACTCTTTCAAAGATAGTTATAACTATCATAATGAGTTTCTGCTGCCGGGCTATTATGTGACAGCGCGGTCTGCTAGATGCGCGCTTGCCGCGCAGGGGGAACCTGTTGGATGCGCGCCTGCTGCGTAACGGAAATCTGCTGAATGCATGCCAAGCACGCAGCGGGGATCTGTTGGATGTATGCCTACCACGTGGTGGGGACCTGTTGGATGCATGAGTTGATTATGTCATGCAAGTAGGGAACATCGTCGGCAACATCTTCGGTGCGTGTGTTGGCGGCAATTTCCTCGTCGCTCATGTTTTCCAGCATGCGCACCCATACGGTGCCGCCGTCCGACCATTCGATCGTCGGGTGCCACGTGAGATTCTCCAAAGCGAGCTCTCCGTTTTCTTGGGGAACAAAGTCGCAGGTGACAATGCCGCTGAGGATGGTGTCGGTAAGCGTCCAGCCACTGACGATGTCGGAGAGGCCGTAAACGACGGGAATGGTGTTTCCCGACGGGCCGGTTACATATTCGACGGGCTGCATAATATGCGCATGGCTTCCCAAAACCAGATCGACATCCAAGTCGGCCAAGAAGCCCGCCCAATAAGCCTGAAAATCGCTTACGCGGGTAATGTACTCGTCACCCCAGTGCATGGCCACTATCACCGCATCGGCCACTTCGTGGGCGCGTTGGACGTCGGCCGTTATCAGGTCTTCGTCAAAGCCGCAGGTGTAGTAATCGTTGTCCGGCTGGTAGCCGTTGTAACCGTAGCAATAGCTAAGGAAGGCGAACGTGATGCCATTGCGCTCGATCATGTGCACGGTTTCGCGGTCCTGTTGCGTGAGATAACTTCCGCCCACCATTATTTCGGGGTAACGGTCAAACACTTCGTGCGTGGCCTCTATGCCGTCAATGCCGCAGTCCCATGCGTGGTTGCTGTTGAAATTCACCAGGTTGAACTGCTCGGCGGCAATGGCTTCTATCGCGCTGTCAGGGCTGTTGAAAATTGGGTAGCCCCTTACGCTGAAACCGCGTGAGGTTGCGCAGGTTGTTTCCTGATTTATGTAGCGAAGGTCGTATTGGCGCAGGTAAGGCCCTATTTCCTGATAGAAAGGCGAGAAGTTGTAACCCGAGTCACCCGCGTTGGCCCTTGCGAGATACAAGGCGTTGTCGCTGACAACTTGATCGCCCACGGCGGCGAGCGTGACTTTGCCCTCCTGGTAGGCCGCACTGTCGCGTCCGTGCACGGTGTAATTGATGCCCGACGGAGTGGTGCCGTGCACGATGCCGTTTTCATCGACGACTTCGGTTGATCCGTCGAGCTTGTTGGAGAAGCGCCCGTTGGGTTGCTGGTCGGCGCTGTGATCGCTTCCTGGGAGCAGGAAGGCAAGGGGGTTGCTTGGTTGTGAGCTGGTGCCGCTGCTTTGGGTGCACGAAGCTACGCACGAGCTGCCAAGTCCGATGGCGCCCAAAAGGATGACCGCAACAAGCACCAGGGCAAGTGTGGGGCGATTGCGCTTTTGGCTTTGGCGAGGGGCTGCGCTGTGATGGCGTTGCTCGCCACGGATGTCTGCCGCGTTGCGGCGAGCGCTGGCATTTGAGGTTGCGTTTTGCCGTGCGCTGGCGTTTGCGGTCGTGGTGCCGCGAGGGCGCTGCTCGCCTTGGCGGGGGACCGTGTTGCGATGGCTTTGTTCGCTGCGGTTGCCAGTTGGATTGTGGTGGGCGCTAGCGTTTGCGGTCGTGGTGCCGCGAGAGCGCCGTTCGTCTTGATAAGCGCTGACATTGTGGGCGTTCCTGCTGCGGGCAGCGGCGTCACGGGCGTTTGCGTTGCGGACGGGGGATGAGTTTCGCCTCGCTGTCTCGGTTGTGCGAGCATTTGATCGCGGATGCCGTGAGGCGCTCTGGCTGCCATCAGCAATCGGCTGCCGCGAGGGTTCTCTGTGGCCGTTTGTTGCTGGCTGCCGAGAAGCGCTCTGCTCGTTGCGCGCGGTCGACCGTCCGGATGCGTTCAGACGAGCCTGGGCGCTATTCCTTTCGCCCGACGCATTTTGACGTCGCGGCAAGTTAGCGCGACGTGTGTTCGCGTCGTTTGCGGAGCGTGAGGAAAACTCATCCTGGTTAGTATGTGGCGAGCTGTTCACGAGATTCCCAGCGCATCTTTCCAGTCGTTTTCTTTGAAGCCGGGATGCGCCACTCCATCAACGATCAGCAAAGGCCGTTTGACCAGCATGCCGTTTTGCGCGAGAAGTTCGTATGCTTCGATATCGGTGACTCCCGCATCGAGCTTGGCTTTTAGCCCAAGCTCGCGATAAAGCGTTCCGGACGTATTGAAAAAACGCCTTACGGGAAGACCCGACTGCGTGTGCCACGCCTCAAGTTCTTTCGCCGATGGATTGTCTTCCACGATGTGGCGCGCGGTGTATGAAATGTTGTTTTCATCCAGCCATTTGCGTGCTTTTTTGCAGGTGGAGCAGGGAGGGTATTCAAGAAAGAGAACGGTCATGATGCTCCTTTCGCATAAATGGCGCGGTGTAGGGGTAAACGATTAGCGCACGTTGTTGCGACCAGCGAACAAGCCCGTGGCGGCAAGCGAACAAGCTCGTCGTGCGGTCGCATGGTGTGGTGCGCGGCCAAGCGACGCGTGCCCGGCTGCACAGCGCGGTGTGCGTGCGGTTAAATCGGTCAACCCAAAGACAATCAAACAGGTCGACGTAAAGGCTGACCTATCGGCTGCCCTGTCATAGTTGAATTATCGCACGGCATGCGCAAATTCTTCTGCAAATCGATGCAATGTGCGACAATCGTACCGCGAAAAGAAGGAGGGCCATGAACAAACTGGATAACAAGAGAGCGTGCGGTGACGGTGCGATCGCATGGTCGTTAGGCGAGGGGGACTACGTTCCCCGGTTTGCGACCGTGGAGGAGTCGCGCGTGCTAAATGTTCCCGAGGTTGTTGCGCTGGAACAGGCGCTTGCCGCAAGTGGAACGTCTTTGGCCGTCCTCATGAATCGGGCTGGCGCCAGCATTGCACAAGCAGTGTACGATGCGGTTTTGCCGACAGGTGCAGACGGGCGCCCTTGTCGTGTGGTTGCCCTTTGCGGAACGGGCAACAATGGCGGTGATGGCTGGGTGGCTGCCGATTTGCTTGCTTCGAAAGGGTACGAGGCGACGATAATTTGCCCGCGATCGGCGAGCGAGCTTCGGGCAGAGCCGGCGCATTCGGAAGCCTTGCGCGTTCAGGAAAGTGGTCGGGCGCATGTGGTCGTGACGGCTGACGCGCAAGAGGTGAGCGAACATCTTGCCGACGCCGATGTGGTGATCGACGCTGTTCTGGGCACGGGTTTTTCAAGCGGGAGCATCCAAGGGGATGCGGCGATGTATGTTGCGGCGCTTGAGGGCGTTCGCGCTCGGTGTGAGCAGGGTGAATTGTTTGCGGGCCAACAGAGCGCAGACGCGTGTGCCCAACGGGCGCCGTTAGTTGTTGCCGCGGATGTTCCCAGCGGTCTCTCTGCGCAAACGGGCGAGGCGGCAGCCGGAGTGGTTCGCGCGGACGTAACGGTGACCATGCTGGTAGCGAAACGGGGATTGTTGAGGGAGCACGGCTCTGCCTTGAGCGGCAAAATAGTTGTGGCCGATATTGCCTAGCGAGGGCGCTCGGTGCCAAGCGGACCCGATTCGCTTTTCGCGAAAAGCATCGGGGTCAGAAGCAGTTCTTTTCAGCCCAAATTGCAATTAATTTTTTCGATTCCTCAACTTGAGTTCCGCGGATTGCCAGGCCTTGCTCGAATCCTTTTCCAAAGAAAGCAGTTTGATAGCGCTTTTTCAGGCGTTGGATGCTTGCGCCCAGCCCTGATCCTTCATGTGTGCAAAACGGATTGATGGTTACCTTATCGAAGATGACTGAATCCAGGTATGAGAGTACGCAC
>JAZQAV010000178.1:0-1509 GCA_045545435.1 Eggerthellaceae bacterium
CGTCTCGCTTCCGGACTCAGAGGACTCGGAGGGTTCTGCAATTTCCTCGAAGTCTTCCGCCTCGAACACATCACCCCAAACCATTCCGTTTGAAAGGCCTTCGCGCGGAGCGTCCTTTTCGTCGGCGGGCTCCTCGAACTCAATGTTCACCGAAGTGCTTACCGGCTTTCCCGTCAATGCAGCCACTGCGGCCTTTGCGGCCAACAGGCGCGCAGCAGGCGAGCCTTCGGGCAAATCAGGGTCAGCAACAGACGGCATCTCGCTCACTTCGTACACCAGCTCGGCCTCATCGGGAATCAAACCAGCTGCGCGTGCTGCCTCCTCGCCGTGAATTTCAGGCTCTCGACGCGCTGCGGAAGCGCCTTCCGCGTAGTAATCCCAGGAGGAGCTGCCCGCATACCCAATGCGCTTGGCAACCTCCATAAGCACCGCGACGCCCGCCGCGTTGCAGTTCGCCGCCTCGTTGTACGGGGCGGCGCGGTTCACCACAAACTGAACTATGGGCAGGGCCGCACACAGCATAGCCGCACCGGTGAGCACGTTCACCGCAATCAAGGTGGTGCCGCCAAACGTCAAAACACTGCGAACCAACATGATCAACGGGATGACGAACAGGCCCGTGATGGCGATAATCTGGGCAACGCCTGCTTTACCGAGCGTTCCCTTGCGCGTTTTCCCGCTGTCGTAGTGGGCAACGAGGATAACCTTGCGGCGGCGGGGCGCGGGAGCATCCTCGCTTGGCGCGGGAACGTACTTAGCCACGACATTCTGGCTCACCCCGTTACCCAACAGGCGCGAAAGCTTCGTTCGGCCAAGCGATTCAGTAACGAAAAGAATGGCGCATATCAGCGTGACGATAAGCGTCGGGATGACCATCACCTGAACGAACATGGCAACAAGGGCCATAAGAAGAGACACCACGCAAAGAACCACGCGCGGAATGTCATGATCGGGGCTGCAGTTAAAATCCTCGATCACGGCCGCCAAACCAGAATCTCTCTGGATTTCCTCGGTGATATACAAAGCCGCTTGCTGTTCTTCCTCGGTACCCGCAGGACGCGGTCCGATGGATTGGGCAAGATACGCTACATTCTCCATTGGTTCGGCCATGTGACGCCTTTCGTTGTGCGCAGGAAACGCCTGTAGACATAGTTGTAATAAGTATCAATCTACTTTGCTTTTTAATCAACATAACCTGCGGTAATTCCCAAGAAGTTACCAAACTGACGTCCGCGCCCATCAGCCCCATCAACCTCATCAGCTTCTTGATCGAGCGAGTGAAAGAGCCTGTGAATCAAGACGCAACTCAACCCCTCGCAACCCATTTTGCGCAGAATCGTTTAAAACAGAATGATGCAAGGTGCATACATGCGCGACAAAATGCACAGCATCACGCACACACGAGTACACGCACGGCGCTGCACTGGACGTAGCACTTAGTACCGCACAGTGCACAATACCAAGCATCGCGCCGAGCACGACACCACACACATGCGTGACACCATGTAG
>JAZQAV010000179.1:0-18298 GCA_045545435.1 Eggerthellaceae bacterium
GCGGGGGCTCTTACCTGCCAACTGCTGCTGGCGTAGGTTATTCGCACAGCGCCTACTGCTGGATGAAGGGCATGGACCCCAACGCCGGCATGCTGCGGTTGGTTATGGGCTTGGGCACCAAGGCCGTTGACCGTACGGGTAAAGATTATCCGCGCATCGTGAGTTTGGACAGACCGCAGGCCACAACCATGCAGACAAGCGCCGAGAAACATCGTTTCTCGCAGCGGAGCGCCAATCTTATAGACCTCACCACGGCCACATTCGCCGAGGCACCCTGCATCGATATAGCGCCGCTGCTCTCCGATAAAGCGCGCAATGCGGTTATGGAGCACGATCGCGATGCGGAGGATGCGCTTCGCCGCCAAGGGGCATTTCGTCCGGTGCTTTTCGCGTCGTGCGAGGGCCTGGTGAAGAACAGGGATTTCGTGGCGCTGATGAAGGGCATTCTCAAAACGCTAGAACGCGCTTACGACTATCCGGTTGATATTGAGTACACGGTTAACGTTGGGGAAGACGGCTCGTTCGTGGTGAACCTGCTGCAGTGTCGCCCGCTCCAATCGCTCTCAGGGCGCAATGCCATAGAATTCCCCGTTCAAGATATGGCCGAAGTGGTGTTTTCCATTCAAGACGCCGCAATGGGCAACTCGCGGGAAGTGGGAATAGACGAGATCGTTTACGTTGATCCCGAAGCGTACTACCGGTGCCCGTATCGAAAGAAATCCGAGGTGGCGGCCATGGTGGGCGCACAGAATAGGCGCCTTGGACAGGCCGGTTTGCGTGGGCTTTTGCTCGCTCCCGGGCGCATTGGCACGTCGTCGCCTGAGCTGGGCGTGCCGGTTGCCTTTGCCGATATCTGCAATTTTGAGGGGTTGTGCGAAGTTGCGTATTCGGGAGCGGGTTATGCCCCCGAGCTTTCGTATGGCAGCCATCTTTTCCAGGATCTGGTAGAGGCCAACATTTACTATGGCGCGATTTTCGAGGATTACCACACCGAGGCGTATCGGCCCGACGTGCTTCACGACCTTGGTTTTTGCGCTGTTGAAAGCGACGATCCGGAACTGCGCAACATCGTTTTCACGGCGCGCGGCGATGGCCAAAACGTAAGGCTGTTCCACGATTCCTTGAACAACAAAACGATGTGCGCGCTTATGCGGGTTTAGGACGGCGTCTATGGATACGAGCGAATTGCAGTGCGAAAGCGGTAAGGCGGTCGGCGCCGCGTCGTCGGACGTGTGGGCGAGGCCCGATCGCCTGGAAGAAGCCTGTGCGGTGTTCGGAGTGTTTGCGCCAGGGGAAGACGTTGCGCGCCTTACGTGCTTTGGGCTGCAGGCGCTTCAGCACCGCGGCCAAGAAAGCGCCGGTATTGCGGTGGGCGATGGCGAAACGGTGCTCATCCATAAAGATGTGGGCCTGGTTGACCAGGTGTTCGACGAAGAGGTTCTTTCGCATTTAACGGGCAATGTCGCAATAGGCCACACGCGCTATTCAACTTCGGGCGGAGATGGTTGGATCTCGGCCCAGCCGCATGTTTCCGCGATCGACGACGTGCTTATCGCGCTCGCGCACAATGGCACGCTTGTTGATACGAAGCCGCAGCGTGCATGGCTCGCGAACGAGGGTGTGCAGCTGTACGGGCATACCGACAGTGAAGTAGCTGCGCGCACAATTGGCGTTGATACGCGGCGTACCGGCCATATTCGTGGCGGCATCAAGCTGATGATGAAGCAGCTGCACGGGGCATACTCCATCGTTCTTGTGTCTCCAACCGCGCTGTACGCGTTTCGTGATCCAAATGGCATCCGACCGCTTTCGCTGGGCAAGCTGCCGGAAGAGCGCGGTTGGGCGGTGGCAAGCGAGACGTGCGGTCTTGACGCGATAGGTGCCGAATTTGTGCGCGATATTGAGCCGGGCGAAATCGTAAAGATAAGCGATGCAGGGGTCGAATCGCAGCAAGGAGCCCCGGCGGGACGTCGCGCCAGCTGCATTTTCGAGTACGTTTACTTCGCACGTCCCGACAGCGTTTTGGACGGGGAAGTTGTGTACCATGCGCGTCGGCGCATGGGGCGTATTCTTGCGCAAGAGTCGCACGTGAAAGCAGACTTAGTGCTGGGCGTGCCCGATTCGGGTGTGCCTCCTGCTTTGGGCTATGCCGAGGAAAGCGGCATTCCTTACGCCGATGGCATTGTGAAAAACCGCTACGTTGGGCGCACGTTCATTCAGCCCACGCAAGAAATGCGCCAGATGGGCATTCGCATCAAACTGAACCCGCTGTCGTCGGTTATTCGCGGCAAGCGCCTCATAGTTATAGACGATTCCATCGTGCGCGGAAACACGTCAAAGATGCTGGTGGAAATGTTGAGGGCGGCAGGTGCTGCGGAAGTGCATTTGCGCATCGTGAGCCCCGAGGTGATGTGGCCCTGTTTTTACGGCATTGATACCGACACGCAAGACCAGCTTATTTCCGCGAACATGACGCATGACGAGGTGTGCTCCTTCATCGGCTGCGATTCGTTGGCGTTCATAAGTTTAGAGGGGCTGCGCAAGGCCATCCATTCGGAGCATGGCCTTTATTGCGATGCGTGTTTTAGCGGGGATTATCCCGTGGATATCCCGCTTTCCCTGCAACAGAAGAGCTTTTTGGGAGGAATATCGTGAGCGAGTTGTCTTCGCGCCTTTTGGCCAACACATCGAAGCCAGCGCGCCATCCGGCGCTGCTTGTGCTGGAAGACGGCACCGTGTTTGCCGGCTCTGCCTGCGGTGCGCACGGCGAGGCATTTGGCGAGATTTGCTTCAACACGTCAGTCGAGGGCTATCTTGAAGTTGTAACCGATCCGTCTTATGCGGGCCAAATTGTGGCAATGACCTATCCGCAAATTGGCAACTACGGCGTGAATTTGGAAGATGTTCAGGCCGCAAAGCCTGCTTTGCGCGGTCTTGTTGTGCGCGATATGTGCTACACCCCTTCAAATTGGAGAAGCGAGCTGACGCTGCCAGCGTATTTGGAGCGCGAGGGCGTTGTTGCCATTGAGGACATAGATACCCGCGCGCTGGTTCGTCATGTGCGCGAGGCGGGCGCCATGCGCGCGGTAATTTCCACGGACGACCTTGATGCGACGCGCCTTGTTTCCAAGGTGCGCGCCAGTGCTTCCATTGTGGGCGTTAATTTGGTCGAAGGCGTTTCGTGCGCTCAGCCGTATCGCTTCAACAACGCAAGCGTTCCCCAAGGGAAAGCGTTCGCGCTTGCAGCAGCGCCCGATGCCGCGTTTAAAATTGTTGCCTACGATTGCGGGGTTAAGCGCTCCATTTTGGAGGGGCTTGTTCGCGCGGGATGCGACATAACGGTGGTGCCGTGGGATACCCCTGCGCGTGAAGTGCTCGCCGAAAAACCCAACGGCGTGTTTTTATCGAACGGCCCGGGCGATCCTGACGCAGTGGTGGATACCTATCGACAGGTAGGCGAGCTTGTGGGAAAGGTCCCGCTGTTTGGAATATGCCTTGGCCATCAGATGATTTGCAAGGCCGCGGGCGCGCGCATGGAAAAGCTCAAGTACGGTCACCATGGTGGCAACCAGCCTGTTGTGAACCTTGTTACCGGGCGTGTTGAGATCACGGCGCAAAACCACGGCTTCAATCTTGATTTTCCCAGTTTGGGACCATTGAATTCCGCGTTGTCGGGAGGTGCTACAGAGCACGTGGATGATCTTCGGGCGTGGGCAAAGCAGGGGATTGCGCCTGTTGTTGAAAATGCGAAATACGGCAGAATTCGCCTGACGCACGTGAACCTCAACGACGGCACCGCAGAGGGGATAGCCTTCTTGGACGTGCCCGCCTTCTCTGTTCAATACCATCCTGAAGCCAACCCCGGCCCCGTTGACTCGCACTACCTTTTTACCGCGTTCACGCAGCTTATGAGCGCGAACGACAACTACCTTGACATCGATATTGCGCGCGATCGCTTGCAAGGCTGGAGGTTTTAGTCATGCCGAAACGAACTGACATCCATACCATTTTGGTCATTGGGAGCGGCCCGATTGTTATTGGCCAGGCGTGCGAGTTCGATTATTCGGGGGCCCAAGCGTGCAAAGTGCTGCGTGAAGAGGGCTATCGCGTGGTTTTGGTGAACAGCAACCCGGCAACCATCATGACCGACCCCGAGCTGGCCGATCGCACCTACGTTGAGCCTATTACGGCTGCTTTTGTTGAAAAGGTTATACAAAAGGAAAAGCCGAACGCCCTTCTTCCCACGCTGGGCGGGCAAACGGCTTTAAATGTTGCAGTTGAGCTGGCCGAATCGGGCGTGCTCGAGCGTTTTGGGGTTGAGATGATCGGGTGCAGCCTTGAGGCGATACGGCGCGGCGAGGACCGCCAGTTGTTCAATGCATGCATGGAGGAGCTGGGCATTCAGACGGCGCGCTCGGGATATGCGCACACGGTTGACGACGCGTTGCGCATCGTGGACGAAATAGGCTACCCGGTAGTTTTGCGCCCTTCGTTCACCTTGGGCGGAGCAGGGGGCGGCATTGCACGCGATGAGTCCGAACTGGTTCTTATAGTTTCCCAGGGATTGGAGCTTTCCCCCGTAAACGAGGTGCTGGTTGAAGAAAGCGTTGAGGGTTGGAAAGAGTTTGAGATGGAAGTGGTGCGCGATTGCGAAGGCAACGGCGTCATTGTGTGCTCCATCGAAAACGTTGACCCTATGGGCGTGCACACGGGTGATTCTATAACGGTGGCGCCTGCTCAAACGCTCAGCGACGTTGAATACCAGCGCATGCGAACCGCTTCCCTTGCCGTGCTGGAGAAAGTGGGCGTGCAAACGGGTGGCTCCAACGTTCAGTTTGCAGTTAACCCCGTTGATGGCCGTATGATCATCGTTGAGATGAACCCGCGCGTGTCGCGCTCTTCGGCGCTTGCTTCGAAGGCGACGGGTTTTCCCATTGCAAAAGTTGCCGCGCGTTTGGCGGTAGGTTATACGCTGCCCGAAATTGAAAACGACATCACCAAGGTCACTTCCGCGTGTTTCGAGCCCTCAATTGACTACTGCGTGGTGAAGGTGCCGCGTTTCGCGTTCGAGAAGTTTAAGGATTCCGACGATACACTTTCGACGCGCATGAAGGCGGTAGGCGAAGCGATGGCCATTGGCCGCACGTTCGAAGAGGCGCTGGGCAAGGCATTGCGCTCGCTGGAAAACGGTCGCTTTGGCTTAGGGGCGGATGGCCGCGTGCGCGCAGCTGAGAAAAAGGAAGATTACGCCGAGCTGCTTAAGCGTCCCACTTGCGATCGCATTGTCTATGTGGGATGCGCGTTGCGCTGTGGTTGGACAAGCGCGCAAATTCATGATCTTACGGGCATAGACCGCTTTTTCCTTGACAGGATGGCCGACATCGTTTCGCTCCAAGAGGCTTTGCGGGGAACGCGCATTGACGATATGGACGCCGATGCGTTTTTGGTTGCGAAGCAGTACGGTCTTTCCGATTTGCAGATTGCCTACCTCACCAATTCCACCGAGTTGGTGGTGCGCACGCGCCGCAAAGCGCTCGGTGTTGTTCCCGCCATTAAGACCGTGGACACCTGCGCGGCAGAATTCGCCAGTTCAACGGCCTATCACTACAAGGCGTACGAGGCAGCTTTTGTTTCTGGCGGCGAAGGGGCGCACGAAGAGGGCGTGCGCCAGGCGGCAGCGGCCCGCGTGGATTCGGAGGCGGGCTTCGCAGACGAGCGCAAGATTATCATTTTGGGAGCCGGGCCAAACAGAATCGGGCAGGGAATAGAGTTCGATTACTGTTGCGTGCATGCAAGCTACGCGTTGCGCGAAGCGGGTTATAAAACCGTCATGGTCAACTGCAATCCCGAAACGGTTTCAACCGACTACGACACGTCCGACAAGCTTTATTTTGAGCCCGTAACTTTCGAAGATGTTATGGACATCGTCGATATTGAGCGGCCGTTGGGCGTTATTGCCACGCTGGGCGGGCAAACGCCCTTAAAACTTGCCCGCGCGCTTGAGGATGCAGGGGTGCCGCTTTTGGGCACTGTTTCGGATGCCATCGATTTGGCCGAAGACCGCGACCGGTTTGCGAATTTGCTTGATTCGCTTGGCGTTGCGTACCCGCCTGCCGGCGACGCCTCAACGCTCAACGAGGCCGTTCGCGTGGCCCAGCGCATAGGTTTCCCGCTGTTGGTGCGACCCAGTTACGTGCTGGGTGGGCGCGGCATGGCCATTGTTTACGACACGGCCCATCTTAAGCGTTTCATGGGCGAAGCGGCGAAAATATCGCCCGATCACCCTGTTTACCTGGATAAATTCTTGGAGTCGGCCGTGGAGGTTGACCTTGATTGCGTGTGCGACGGCGATGATGTTTACCTTGGCGGCGTGCTCGAGCATATCGAGGAAGCGGGTATCCATTCAGGCGATTCGGCTTGCTGCATACCGCCTTTCTCGCTTTCCGACTCCCTGGTGAAACGATTGCGTGAGATTGCGTGGCGGCTGGCCCTGTCGCTGGGGGTCAAGGGGCTACTGAATATACAGTTCGCGATTAAAGACCAGGAAGTTTATGTTATAGAGGCAAACCCGCGGGCGTCGCGAACCGTTCCGTTCGTTTCAAAGGCAACGGGTGTTCCTTTAGCCAAAATTGCCGCTCGGGTCATGGCAGGCGAGCATCTGTGCGACATGGATTTGCCAAGCGATAAGCGCGAACTGGGCTACTGTGCGGTGAAAGAAGCGGTTATGCCGTTCGGGCGCTTCCCTGGATCCGACGTTGTACTTGGTCCTGAAATGAAATCGACGGGCGAAGTGATGGGAATTGCGCCAACGTTTCCGGCTGCGTACGCCAAAACCCAATTGGCCATTGCCTACGATTTGCCCAAAACCGGCGCCGTGTTCGTGAGCGTGGCCGACAGGGACAAGCGGGCAATTGCTCCCATAGCGCGCGATTTCCAGAGAATGGGATTCAAAATTGTGAGCACGGGCGGAACGGCGAAAACGCTTATGGCTTCCGGCGTTGCGTGCGAGCGCGTGAAAAAGATCAGCGAGGGGCATCCCAACGTTGCGGACCTTATTTCCGAAGGGGCTATTCAGTTGGTGGTGAATACGCCTTACGGGCACGATGCGCGCGGTGACGGCTACGAGCTGCGTCTTGCCGCCGTACGGCACGGTATCACCTATGCCACAACCATTGCGGCGGCACAAGCGCTCGCAAGCGCAATGGAAGTGGTTGAGGAGAACAGCTTGGATGTGGTCGCCCTTCAGGATTGCACTCGTGTAGATGAGCTGAACTGCGAAGCAAAGAGCCCATCAGCGGTGCAAGTGGGCTAACATAACGCCGTGAGGTGAGGTTTATGTGCGGAATAGTAGGATATACAGGAACGAATGCTGCGGCGCCCATTTTGCTTGATGGCTTGGCCAAGTTAGAATACCGCGGTTACGATTCTGCGGGAATGGCGGTGCTGCAAGATGGCACGCTACAGGTGATTCGTAGGCGTGGCAAAGTGGCCGATTTGGCGCATACGGCGAAGCATTTCGACCTTACGGGAACCTGCGCCATTGGTCATACGCGCTGGGCTACGCATGGTCGTCCTTCGGAGGCCAACGCTCATCCCCATACGTCGTGCAATGGTGATATAGCTGTTGTTCACAACGGTATCATCGAGAACTTTGCCGATTTGCGCGAGGAGCTTGAGGGGCGCGGCCATACACTTCGAAGCGAGACCGACACTGAGGTAATTGCGCATTTAGTTGAAGAAGCATATGCGGACGTGGTTGCCACTGGCCAAGAGGCCGAAGGTGCCATGCGCTTGCTTGCAGCTGTTCGGGAGGCAAGTTCGCGCTTGGTCGGATCCTACGGCCTTGCCGTTACCAGCTCGCTTGAACCGGGCGTTATCGTGGCAACGCGCCGCGACATGCCCATTATTGTTGGCGCCGCCGAAGACGGGTCGTATGTGGCCTCCGATGCCATTGCGGTTATCGATGCAACGCGCGACGTGGTGTTTTTGGAAGATAATCAATTTGCGTGCCTGTCTCCCGAAGGTGTTTCGTTCTTTGATGAGAGAGGCACTCCCTTTGAGCCGTCCACCACGCATATAACATGGGATGTCGACGTGGCCGAAAAGGGTGGCTATCCCGACTTCATGCTGAAGGAAATACACGAGCAACCACGCGTCATTCGCGATACGCTGGCTGGTCGTTTGGTGGGCGGTCATTTGGAAATCGATGAGCTCGACATGACCTCTGAAGAGCTTAACCTGGTGGACCGCGTGTGCGTTATCGCATGCGGTACCAGTTATCATGCGGGCCTTATCGCCAAAGAGATGATTGAAGGGTGGGCCCGCATTCCCACTGAAGTGGAAGTGGCTAGTGAGTTTCGCTATCGCAATCCCATAATCACGCCTTCCACATTGGTTGTTGCGGTGTCGCAGTCGGGCGAAACGGCCGATACGCTTGCCGCTATTCGTGATGCGCGCATCAAAGGCGCGCGCGTGTTCGGTATCACCAACGTGTTGGGCTCTCCGGTAGCTCGCGAGTCTGATGGCGTTATCTACACAAAGGCGAACAAAGAGATTGCGGTTGCTTCCACCAAATCTTTTTTGGGTCAGGTGGTAAGCCTCACGCTCTTGGCGTTGCTGTTGGCGCAAGCTAAAGGCAAGCTGCGCATGAACCAAATACGCTTGATTTTCCGCGAACTGGCCGATACGGCTCAGCAAGTTGAGAGCATACTGGAAGAAACCGCGGCGGTTGAGGCGGCAGCCAGAGCGTGTGTTGGCGCTTCGAGCGCTCTGTTTGTAGGGCGTGGAATGGGTGCGGCCATAGCGAAGGAAGGCGCACTCAAACTAAAGGAGATCAGCTATCTGCACGCCGAGGCGTATCCTGCCGGAGAAATGAAGCACGGTCCCATTGCCCTCATTGATGAAGGCTTTCCCATTATAGCCATAGCAACGGAAAGTCCCGTTTACGACAAGGTTATCTCGAATTTGCAGGAGGCTAAGGCGCGCGGTGCGCTGATAATCGCCATTGCAACTGAGGGTGATGAGGGAATTCGCGAGCACGCAGATTATGTTATCTATATCCCGAAGGTGCGCGATGCGCTATCCGCTATTACCGCAAGTGTCCCTTTGCAACTTTTGGCGCGCTCCATTGCGGTGAAGCGCGATTGCGACGTTGACAAGCCGCGCAATCTTGCAAAGTCGGTCACTGTCGAATAGTTTTTGACCTTGGGCTGCTTGCGCCAGATGCTTTTGATGCGCTTTCAAGAAGCACGCCTAGGGGAGCGCCGACCAATCTCGCGGACATCCAGAGCATTTTTATGTTCAGGAAACGGTCTTTCGCTAAGACGAGAGGCCGTTTTTCGTGTATTACCGAAGGGAGAACAAAACGCATGCGTTGTGGCGGTTTGCTCGCCCCTTTCCAATCGCATGCGTTATCACGTTTGTCCAAATGGCTGCGAGGAAAGAAGGTAGATATGGGAACCACTACATTGACACCTGAGGAAACAGCGGTCGCTGCGGGTTTGGTTGGGGCAAGTTTGACCATGATGCTCCTGTTTATAATCACATTCATGGTTTTGCTTGTTATTGCGCGCTGGCAGGTTTTCAAGAAGGCTGGTGAGCAAGGCTGGAAGTCCATCATCCCCATCTACAGCGATTACGTTCAATGGCGAATCGCTTGGAACAAGATATCGCTCTTTTGGGTAGCGATTGCCCTGCTGATTCTTGGATCAATTCTTGCGTCTCTTGACGGAACCATTGTGACCACCGCAAGCGGCCGGGTTGTGGCGACGGGCAATTACGGCATTCTGGGCATCATTGGCCTGTGCTGCATGTGCGCGACTGGCGTCTTGCACCTTGTTTCGGCTTACAAGCTGTTTGCCAGTTTTGGACATGGTGCAGGTTGGCTTATCGGTTACCTGTTTGTGCCCAATATCATTATGCTTGTGCTTGGATTCGGGTCGTCTTACTACAGGGGCCCGCGCGATTAATTCGCATTGCTTTTCGCCTATGCACTATAATCGCACTTGTGCAAAAGCGACAGGCAATTGAAAGGCGGCCATTATGGACATAACCACCAGCGTTGAGGGCGATAAGGCGTTTGTAACGGCGCGCGGAAAGCTCACCGTTGGCACATCGCCCGATTTAAGCGCGGCGGTCGATGCCCTTCCCAGTAATGTGAGCAATATCGACATCGATATGACCGATGTCGACTACGTTGCTTCGGCGGGTTTGCGCGTTTTGGTAGCTACCGAAAAACTGGCGAAAAACCGAGGTGGCGATATGCGCTTGATCAATCCGTGCCGCGAGGTTATGGATGTGCTCGATATGACAGGCCTTATCGACGTGCTCACCGTTGTGCAATCCTAGCTGCGCACAAGCGCGCGACGGTCGGGTGACATATTTAAAGAGCGGTACGCGCTTCTGGTGAACGCCTGCGATAGGGGTGCAATGGCACAAAGCGATGCGCGTACGCGCGATCGTGCGAACATACGGAAAGGGGCGCTTAATGGCGAATGCCGGCCCATCCATATTCAACGAGAAGGCTGTTGAAAACTAAGAAGTCCAGATGACCTGGATCGATATGTTCGTGTCACCAGCCCCAGCGTTTGGGCGGTGCTACTTGCCTGCGTCGCGCTGCTGGCGGGTTGTTCGCCTGGGGTTTCTTCGGATCCATTTCCACAAGCGTCAGCGTTCAGGGCGCTTGCGTAAAAGGCGAGCCTGTTTGCTTTTTGCCTGCCAATAACGTAAGCGAAGTGAGCGTGGGAAACAGCGCCTCGTTTGGAGGAACGCATGTAACGGTTGCCTCCGTCAGTCGCATTCCGATGTCGTTTGACGAAGCGCGCGATATTGTGGGAAGCGATTATTTGGCAAGCGCCCTCATGCAGGGTGACTGGGCGTATCTTGTTCGCTTTGAAGGGGAGGGCGCAAACGATTTACCGGCGGACGTGCCCTTAAGCGTGAGCATAACCACCTCGAGCATTCCTCCTGTCAGCTTGATTTTTGGGGCAAACCAGTAATGGCTGGCAAGGTAGCAAAAGTCCCCCAGGTCATGCAGATGGAGGCGCTGGAATGCGGCGCCGCCCGTCTCACCATGATTCTTGCCTATTACGGTCGTTGGGTACCGCTGGAAAAGGTGCGCGTTGATTGCGTTGTTTCGGTGCTCAATGCGGTGTACCTGATGCGCATCCAAGGCAAGATGGCCGTCGTATCGTCATCGCGATTCATGCGTCATCTGCTGCATTTGCCCGTTGGCTTTTACGCGCAGCGCATGGTTGGCGATTTGCAGCAGCGCCAATCTGCCAACGAGACCATCGCGTTTGCGCTCATCGGCCAGCTCGCTCCCGTAATCATTAACATCGTGATGCTGTTTTTGTACCTGGCGGTAATGATCAGGTACAGCATTTTGCTTACGGTTGTGGGCGTGCTCGCCGTTGTCATCAACGCGTTCATGGCGCGCTATATCTCGAAGAAGCGCATTAATATTTCCCGTGCCGCCATGATGAATGCGGGAAAGGCGTACGCAACAACCGTTAGCGGCATCGAAATGGTGGAAACCATTAAGGCATCCGGCGCAGAGCGCGGATATTTCAACAGGTGGGCAGGATATCAAGCCAATTTGAACGCAGATGAAAGTCGCGTGGTAAAACTGAACGAGTACCTGGGCGCAATACCCAGTACGCTCACCTTGCTGGTTAATACGGTAGTGCTGGTTCTGGGCATTTGGCTCATCGTTAAGGGCCAGTTTACTCCCGGTATGCTCTTTGCGTTCACCGGCTTCCTCGCGGCATTCGTGGCGCCTGTTAACCAAATAATCACCCTGGGCCAATCCGTGCAGGAAATGCAGACGCAAATGGAGCGCATAGAGGATGTTATGCGCTATGACGTTGATGTGCCCGAAGAGCCTGAAGACCCCGCCGCTGACTCGGCCGACCTTAAAGAGTTCGGGCGCGAGAAGCTGCGCGGGCAGGTTGATCTTGAAGATGTCTCGTTTGGCTACTCGCCGCTCGAACCTCCCCTGGTGGAGCATTTCGACTTGCATTTGGAGCCCGGTCAATGGGTGGCGTTGGTTGGCGAGTCGGGTTGCGGAAAATCAACCGTCGCAAAGCTGGTTTCGGGATTGTACGCGCCGTGGAGCGGCTCAGTGACGTTCGACGGGGTTCCCATTAGCGATATTCCCCGTGCCGTGCTGCGCGGTTCGTTGGCCGTGGTTGACCAGGATATCGTAACCTTCAACGACACCGTATCCGACAACGTGAAGCTGTGGGACAAGTCAATTGAAGACTACGAAGTAATTCTTGCCTGCCGCGATGCCGACATTCACGAAACCATTTCCTCTCGCGAGGGCGGCTACTCATCAATGATTCTGCCCGGAGGGCGCAACTTCAGCGGTGGCCAATTGCAGCGCCTTGAAATCGCACGCGTTTTGGCGCAAGACCCCACGATTGTCATATTGGATGAGGCCACCAGCGCTCTTGACGCGCAAACCGAAGCCAACGTCATAAAGCGTATTCGTGACAGGGGCATTACCTGCATCGTGGTAGCGCATCGTCTGTCCACCATTCGCGACTGCGACGAGATCATCGTGCTTAAAGACGGCAAGGTGCAAGAACGCGGTACGCATAAACAGCTGATGGAAAAAGATGGCGCGTACGTCGAGCTAGTGAGGAACGATTAACATGAACTGGCTCGAATCTCAAATTGAAACCAGAAGCAAATTAGATTCCGAGGCGCTTGAGCGTGCCTATGCAGAGCTCGCGGCAAGCGTAAGCGACCCCAACAAGGCCCCCGTAATCACGCCAGATTACGTGGAGCAAACCGACGGCGCGGTAAAGGCTTGTTTGAAGTACAACGATGTTGAGCCGGGAGAGGTGCCCGAAGGGATTACCGACACAGCCGATCGCATCGACTGGCTTTGCCGGCCATCGGGCACTATGTATCGTACCGTGCGCCTCGAAAAGGGATGGTACAAAGAGGCGTTCGGAGCTCTGTTGGGCCATCTTGACACGGGGGAGGCCATTGCGCTTTTCCCGCGCGGTTTGAACGGTTACTACTATCTTGAGCCGGGAAGCAAGCGCAAAGTGCGCGTCACCGCCAGCGTCGCGGCGCACATTCAAGAGGAGGCGGTGTATTTCTATAAGCCACTTCCCGCAAAAGCGCTTGAGCTTCGCGATTTGGTGGCGTTCATTGCGCGTGTGTTCAGTCGCGCCGACTACTGGCTTACGTTTGCCGCTGCGGCCGCTGTTGCCCTTATAGGACTTCTTCCCGCATGGGCAAACCAGGTGGCATTCGGCGTGGTGGCGCCTTCGGGGCGTGCCGAGCTTATTATGCCCATTGCAGGACTGCTCATAGGCGTGGCCATTTCTACCACGCTTATAACCATCTGTCGTAATTTGGTTATGGCACGTGTGTCCACCAAATTGGATGTGGCCACGCAGGCGGCAACGTTTGCGCGCGTGCTCACGCTTTCGCCCGCGTTTTTCAAAGAGTATTCCTCGGGCGATTTGGCAAGCCGCGTATCCAATGTCTCTGGCTTAACGCGCCTGATGGCAAGCTTGGTGCTTGGAGCGGGCCTCACGTCGTTGCTGTCGTTGGTATACGTGTTCCAGATTGCGGCGTATGCGCCCGCGCTGGCTCTTCCGGCTCTGGTTATTGTGATCATTGAAGCTGCGCTTACCGTGATGGTAACGCTGGCAACCCGTACCTACGATTTGGCCAAGATGGAAGCCGCGGCCAAGTTGTCGGGTACGGTAACCGCGCTTTTGAACGGCATCCAGAAGATAAAGCTTGCCGGCGCTGAGGATCGCGCCTTCGCACGGTGGGCCCATGGCTATTCCGAGTATGCGCGCGCAACGTACAATAGGCCGGCCGCCTTGGTGGCGCTGCCCGCCTTGGTGGCGCTTGTGGGGCTTTTCGGCAACGTCATTATTTTCTACCTTGCGGGAACCACCCAGGTAACCTACGACAACTACATGGCGTTTAACGTGGCGTTTGGTCAAACGACGGCGGCTATTATGGCGTTTGCGCAAATGGGCAGCCAAATTGCCCAAATTGGCCCCATGATGAAGACGGTGGAGCCCATCTTGAAGGTAACGCCGGAAGTGAGCGAGAACAAGCCTTCGGTGGTGTCCCTTACCGGGGCCATTGAGGTTTCTGGCGTTTCGTTCCGCTATGGCGAAAACCTGCCGTACGTGCTCAAAGACCTCTCGTTCAAGATCCGTCCCGGTGAATATGTTGCGTTAGTAGGAAAGTCGGGCTGCGGCAAATCCACCGTTTTGCGTCTGCTTCTTGGCTTCGAAACGCCTGAACGCGGCAGCATCTTCTATGGCCCCTACGACGTGCAAAAGGTTGACCTGCGTTCCCTTCGCGCGAACATCGGAACCGTGATGCAGGACGGCAAGCTGTTCTTGGGCGATATTTATTCGAACATCGTCATATCGTCGCCCGCAGCCACGATTGATGACGCGTGGGAGGCCTCTGAAATCGCCGGTTTGGCCGATGATATACGCAAGATGCCCATGGGCATGCAAACGCTGGTAAGCGAAGGCGGCGGCGGTTTTTCGGGTGGCCAACGCCAGCGTCTTATGATCGCGCGCGGTGTGCGCCAACCGTAAGATCCTTATGCTCGATGAAGCTACCAGCGCCCTCGACAACAAAACGCAAAAGCACGTGGCCGATTCGCTGGACGCCCTCAATTGCACGCGCGTGGTTGTAGCACATCGTCTGTCGACGGTGCGTCATTGCGACCGAATTCTTCTAGTGGACAACGGAACCATCGCCGAAGAGGGAACCTACGACGAGCTCATAGCCAAAAACGGCCTGTTCGCCGAGCTGGTGGCTCGCCAGCGCCTTGATCTTGAATAGCAAAACGCTCTATTGGCTGAGCACGCTGTCGCGTCCCTGCGCCTGCTATTGGCCGGTCGCGCTTGCACGTGCCTGCGCTTGCTACTGGCCGAGCACGGTTACGCGTCCCTGCGTTTGCGCGTATTGATCGGGGACAACGCCGCCGCATTCATCGCTTAAGTAGTACTGAACCGACTGGAACAACGTGTAACCTGTTGTCTCCATGCCCTTTTGCGATGCCTCGGCAAAGCAGTAGTACGTGTCGCCGCCGGTGGCAACGAAGTCGATGGTTGCAAGTGTATAGGTTTCGTTAAGGTCGAATCCCTTCCCGTTAACGTCCGTTATATGTACGCGGGCTCCTGGGTTGGCGGGAGCGTAATAGGTTGAGTAGGGGTACTGGGCGCCCTTTTCGTACGGAACGCTCACGTCAAGGGTAAACGTTATGCCACTCACCTGCGGGAACGATCCCATAGCTTCAGGTGAGCCCTGCGTTGCGGCTTCAAGCGCTTCAAGCAGTTGCGCGCCGGTCACCTGAAGGGTGTACACCTGATTCGAAAACGGAAGCACGTCGTGGACATTGCGCAGCGTTATGTCGCCTGCGGCCAAGGAGGTGCGAATGCCTCCTCCGTTCACCAGTGCGCAGTCGGGCTGGGTTCCTAGAGCCTGCGTTGCCTCCCAGCGAACGGCATCGGCCACCAGGTTGCCCAAGGCGGTTTCGCGGTCACGCACGCCAGGGGCCTTGTTGCCGTCCAGGTCGTATGCCGAGGTTGCGACAACCGCCGACATGCGCGCGTCGATATCGGATGAGATCTTGTTGATTTCGGAGGCGATATCGGCGTTTGAGCCTTCGTAGCTGCCTGCAGCCACCAGCGTTTCGGAGAATACGCCGTTCTCATAGGTGGCAACGCCGATATTGGCAAGATAGCAGCCCGTTTCCACCACCAGCACGCTGTTCTTCCCGCGGTCTTGAACAATTGCGTTCTCGACAGCGTGGTCATGGGCGTTTATGAACAGGTTTATTCCGTCGGTATGCTCGATAACGTCTTTGGCCCGGTTAGGTTGGGACGGATCTTCTTCGCCCAAATGACCCAGGCACACGATGAGCTCGCAATCTTGTGCACGCAGCTCGTCAATCTGCTCTTGTACGCACGCATACAGGCTCTCACCTTGGGCGAACGTAAGTCCCACGGTGTTTTTGGGAGCCGATTTCGTTTGCGCTTCGGGGGTGTCAATGGCGAAAACGCCCACTTTGGTTCCATCGGAGAGCGTGAAGACGGTGTTTGCTTGGGCAAACGGTTTTCCCGTGGCGTCGATGGTTATGTTGGCCGCCAGCACGGGGAAGTTGCACGCGGCAATGCGCTCTTGCAGAACGTCCGTTCCGTAGTCGAATTCATGGTTGCCCAGGGCCATGGCGTCGTATCCGCATGCATTCATGAGCACGGGGATGACGGCACCCTTTGAATCGTCGGTCAATATGTTGCCTTGCAGGGCGTCGCCGGCATCAAGAAGCAAAACGTCATAGCCGTTCGCCTCGTAATCGGCTTTCAATTGCGCAACGGCAGCAAGCCCTAGGCATTTGTCGCCCGCCTGTATATAGCCATGCACGTCGTTGGTGTGTATGATGGCGAGCTTAGCGGGCGCGCTTTGCGAAGACGAAGCGGCGGAAGTGCTGGACGACTGGCTTGATGCGCAGCCTATGAGGGCAAACAGGCACACCGTGGTGAGCAAAGCGATTACGCGTTTAAAGCGTTTCATGGTGCCTCCGATTCGGTTGGGTTTCCGTGCGGCGCAGCGCGGCGAAAACAACGTGCGCCATTTCGGGGAGAGTTGCTTGCGACCATTGTAAACCAACGCTTGCGCCAATGGGGTCCAGCCTGCTACGCCAAAAGAGGCCGCCCCAATGCCCACCTAATAGTGCTCCCAAATAGCCCACCGTTTTTTATAGGTGTTGTAAGCCATTCGGACGGCTCCTTTATGGCGCGTATGCGCATGCTATCGCGCGCTAGACGGCTTTTTCGCCTCGCTCACGCGTTCGGATGCGCACAACCTCCTCAACAGGGCTTACGAATACTTTTCCGTCACCAACTTCGCCTGTTGCACTGGTGTCGCAAATAAGGTCGATAATGCGTTCGGCGTCATCGTCCGATACCACCAGTTCGAATTTAACCTTGGGAATCATATTGAGCAGCACTTCGGTTCCGCGGTAATACTCCGACCAGCCATGTTGGTTTCCGCATCCCATAACCTGGGTTATGGTCATGCCCGATATGTTTGCGGTGAACAAGGCCTCTTTCAAGGGCTCAAGTTTTTCGGGCCGCACGATGGCAACTATCCTCTTCATGTTTTATGCTCCAATCTTTTGCAGGATGCTCTGTTAATCCATTCCCAGATAAGCGGGGTAGGCGCTTTCGCCATGGACGGTTATGTCAAGCCCGCGCGCTTCGTCCGCATCGTTTACCCGCAGCGAGCCGCCGAAAACTTTTCGCACCAGCATGCCAAGCAGCAACCCGCCGGCGATAACAAGGGCAAGCGTGAGCACGATTCCCAAAAACTGGCTCACGAGCAATGAGGGGTCTGCGGTGTATATCAATCCTCCGAAATCGGTCCACGACAGCTCGGGAACGCAGAACACGCCCGTGAGAAGGCCACCTACAACGCCGCCAATCGAATGGCAGCCAAACGCGTCAAGGGCGTCGTCGTAGCCAATTTTGCGCTTGGCGAACGAGATGGCCAAAAAGCAACAAGGTGCTGTGATGGCGCCCATTACAATGGCTGCCCAGGGCTCCACAAAGCCGGCGGCGGGCGTGATGGCAACCAGCCCGGCGACAAGTCCGGTGCACGCACCAACGAGCGTTGCTTTTCCAACGCGAATGCGCTCAACCAGCATCCATCCCAACATGCCTGCCGCCGAGGCTGCGGCGGTATTCAGCAGTGCAAGAGCGGCAATGCCGTCGGCGGCAAACTGCGATCCTGCGTTAAATCCGAACCACCCGAACCACAGAAGCGCGGCACCCAAGGCTACGAAAGGAACATTGTGGGGTCGGTAGCTCACCAGGCCAAAGCCGCGGCGCCCGCCCAAAAGCAAACACAGCACCAAACCGGTAACTCCCGAACTGATGTGCACAACGTCTCCGCCTGCAAAGTCAAGCGCGCCAATTATTTCGCCGATAAGCGATCCTTCGCCGCCCCATACCATGTGCGCGAGCGGGGCGTAAACCAACGGAATCCATAAGACGGTGAACAAAACCATGGCGCCAAATTTCATGCGCCCTGCAACGGCACCCGTGATAATGGCGCAGGTTATCATGCAAAATGCCATTTGAAAGCCAATGTTTATGATGGAGGGATACGCCGTTTCCGCGGGCACTTGGTTGACTTCCGCGAGCATGCTCTCTGTTGCGCTAAGGCATCCAAGCTGGTCGAATCCGCCAAAGAACGACAGCGATCCGTCGCCGCCATAGGCGAACGACCATCCGCA
>JAZQAV010000180.1:0-3344 GCA_045545435.1 Eggerthellaceae bacterium
TCCTGGCGCGCATAGCCGTAATGCGAAACAACCGCCGTGATGGTGCGCGCAGAAGCCCGGCGCGCCGCGTCGGCCATGATAAGCGTTTCCATCAGAGCATCGTTGACCTGCGCACCAGCGATAGATTGGATGATGAACACATCGGCACCGCGAACGCTTTGCAGGTAGCGTGCGTAAATTTCGCCATTGGAGAATTTCTCAAGCTTGATGTTCCCCAGCGAAACGCCCAATTCGTCAGCAATTTCCTCAGCCAGCTTGGGGTTAACCGACCCCGAGAACAACGCCATGCTCTTTTGCATTTCCGTCATGTAAAGCTCCTTGTTCGATCACGATGCCCGCATTAAGGCGGCTTCGTCATTGTACTTGCGACCACCCGCACAGTTGAGCGCGCGCGAAAAAAACTAATCGATTACCAAACGTTCGCGACTGAGTTCGGTGCCGTCCTCCACCTGCGCGCCAATGGCAACGGTATCGTCAATGTGGCAGCCTTGCCCCACAACCGTGTTGGTAAGACGCGTATTGGGACCAATGACGCTGTCTTCGCCGATGACGGTTTGCCCCATCAAAAACACCTGGGGCAGCAGCTTGACGTCTTGGGAAATTTTAACCTCGGGCCCAATCCAAACCTGGTCGGGGTCGAGCATCCCCACGCCGTTTGCCATGTGGATGCTGTTGATGCGCTGCTGGGCAACTTTGGTGGCCTGCGCAAGCTGGACGCGCGAATTAACACCCAAGCACTCGTGCGAGTTGTCGGTTTGCACGGTTACCACCTTGCGGCCATCGCCAACCGCAACCTTCACCACATCGGTAAGGTAAAACTCGTGCTGAGCGTTGTTGTTATCGATGCGGGTGAGCGCGTCGAACACCCATTGCGCGTCAAAGCAATAGAAGCCCGCGTTGCACTCTTTGATGAACGTTTGCTCTTCGTTTGCGTCTTTTTGCTCGATGATAGCCTGCACCTCGCCCGCTTCGTTGCGCAAAATACGGCCGTAACCGTACGGATCGTCGAACTTCATGGTAAGAAGCGCAACAGCGGCGTCCGCTGCTTCGCGCTCGCTTGCCAAACGCGCGATGGTCTCTGGCGTAATCAGAGGGCAATCGCCCGACAAAACCAACAGCGAGCCCGAAAAATCGGCCAAAGCCTCTTTGCAAACGGCAACCGCGTCGGCCGTCCCCTTGCGCTCGGGCTGAACTACGATTTCGGTTTTTCCCTCAACCAGCGGGATAACTTGCTCTTTCTCGTGGCCAACAACGGTTACCACCCGTGAGGCCCCTGCCGCAAACGCGCTGTTGGCAACCCACAGCACCAGCGGCCTTCCCAAAACCTCGTGCGCGACTTTGGGTTTTTTTGACTTCATTCGGGTGCCGGCACCTGCGGCCAAAATAATTGCGGCTGTTTGCATAACGTTCCTTCAATCTTATGCGGTTCGCGCACCCCTCCGATGCGCGAATTGTTGCACTTCAACGAACACAGTATAGCGCACCCAGCTAAGACGCGCGAAAGCATCTAGGCACTTTGAAAGCTTATTTCCGAGCGCGCTTTCAATCTTGGACATTGGCATTTTGGGCCCTTGAAACCAGTTTCGATAAAGCTCATGAGTTTAAAGAAAGAAACTGCAAGACCATAAATAAAGATAATTCAATAATAAAACCTTTGAATGGCATGCTATTATTTGTTAATGCTTTACAGATGCGTCCTTTGCGCGCCCGCGCGCGCAAAGGTTTTTGCGCGCTCAGTATCGCTTTTAGCAAATCGCATGTAAACAAGGAGTTATCGCATGGAACATATCGGAGAGCTGCTTCCTATATGGAGCATCATTCCCTTCGTGGGAATGCTGCTATCCATAGCCTTCTTCCCGCTGTTCAAGCCCGAATGGTGGGAAAAGAATCAGCTGCAAGTCGCTATTGTTTGGTCGCTTATTTTCCTGGTGCCGTTCACCATCGTCTTTGGCCTTGAGCAAGCCTGGATAAGCGTTTCCGAAACCGTCTTTTTGGACTATATACCCTTCATTATGCTGCTGCTGGGCCTGTTCACCGTTGCCGGCGGCATCCATCTTAAGGGCAACTTGGTGGGCACCACCAAAAACAATGTGATCTTGCTTGCAATCGGTACCTTCTTGGCAAGCTGGATCGGCACCACCGGTGCCGCCATGGTGCTCATCCGCCCCGTGCTCCGTGCCAACCACTGGCGTGCGAACAAGACGCACATCGTCGTCTTCTTCATCTTCTTGGTTGCCAATATGGGCGGCTGCCTTACTCCTTTGGGCGATCCTCCCCTGTTCCTGGGCTTCTTGCGCGGCGTTCCCTTCTTCTGGACGTTCGAGCACATTTGGCCTCTGCTCATCCTCAACTCGCTGTTGCTGCTCGCGATCTTCTACGTCGTCGACCGCCACTTCATGAAGAAAGAAGACAAGACGCACCTTGAGAACCTCGAGCTCGAGCGCAAAGTTGCAGCGCGCGACGGCCTGAAGGTTGAGGGCACCATCAACATCGTCTTCTTGCTCATCATCGTTGGCGCCGTTCTTTCCAATGGCATCATCCCGCAGATGGCGGCCTTCCAAGATCCCGCAACCGGCATCGTGTACGGCATTGACATCAATGAGCACGTTCATCTGGGCATCAACTGGTTCGTCGAGATCATCCTTATTGTTATCGCCATGGGTCTTTCCTGGAAGTTCACCTCGAAGGAAATTCGTGACGACAACGAGTTTGAGTGGGGCCCCATCGCCGAAGTTGCCAAGCTGTTCATCGGCATCTTCCTTACCATGATTCCCGCACTGGCAATCCTGAGCGCAAACGGCAGCGAGCTCGGTTTGCATTCGCCCATGCAGTTCTTCTGGGCAACCGGTGCACTCTCCAGCTTCCTTGACAACTCGCCTACCTACGTGGTGTTCCTTACCACGGCAGGTGCGCTGGGTGCCACCGACCCCGCCGCTGTGGCCACCACCGTCGGCGCTGTCGACCCCATCCTGCTGCTGTCCATCTCCGCTGGTGCCGTATTCTTCGGCGCTATCACCTACATCGGCAATGCACCCAACTTCATGGTTAAGTCCATCGCCGAGAGCAACGGCGTGAAGATGCCCAGCTTCTTCGGTTATATGAAGTGGTCCTTGGCCTTCTTGGTCCCCATCTTCGTTATCGACACCATCATCTGGTTCCTGTAGCGCAAGCTACGGCCGCATAAACGAAAGAGCCCAGTTCATGTGAACTGTCTCCCTTTTCTTGGACATGAGAAATGGGAGACTTCTTTATGGATGGAAGAGCGCTTTATGACGAGGCAACCCGGCGACGGGCCGCAGCCCTTTTCGAAGAGGGCATGGGATACAAGGCTGCCGCCGGCCTGC
>JAZQAV010000181.1:0-17788 GCA_045545435.1 Eggerthellaceae bacterium
CCAGACACACTTTTTGTCCGAGTGTTTAAATTGGTCGGTCATATTTAACGGCTCGAAAAAGGGGTGCTGACCTGCGTCAACACCCCAAAATTAGACACACTTTTTGTCCTATAAGCCGCCACAGCCCATCGCGGCGTCCCAATCGAAACCCCCGCGCGACTTTCCCAAAAATGAAAAGGCGCCGATGGTGTCGGCGCCTTGATGTTGCGATTTATCACAGGCAGAACTGCGCTATTGCGGACAGACTGTGCTACCGCGGGTAGGACTGCACCATCGCAAGCAGAACCGCATGACGGTGGGCTATACCATAAAACCGCAGGTGAACTAGGGTTCTTAAAGCAACCGCCTATTCAGCATAGCCGCCCGTGCACCTACTTGCTTTTCGCGGAAGATTCAGCGGCATCGGTTGCTTCAGCAGCGGTTTCCTCGGCATCCTTCTTTTTCATGCCGAAACGACCCTTAATGCGATCGAGCACGCTGGGCTCAGCAGTTTCGCCCGCCTCTTTTGCTGCAGCGTAACGAGCTTCGGCCTCTTTTTGAATCTCACGCTGCTTGGCGGCATGCTCTTTTTGCTGACGACGCGCCTCTTTGCTCTTGCCGCGCGGGACGTTTTCCGCCGTGCCTTTACGCAGCTTGCGCACTTTGGAAATGTCGATGTACAGCGCAATGAAGATCAAAAGGTACGCAAGTATCAAAAGCGTCGTTGAAATTTCGGCCATGGTCTCGCCCATGCCCGCCAAAACAAACGAAAGAACAGCGCTCACGCCAGCGCCAACAAGGGCAACCCAATACCAGCGACGGTACATACGGTACTGCACAGCCGGAAGAGCTGCGGAGTTCATGCCAATCTGACGGGCCTTCTCTTCTTCTTTGCGGACGCGTTCGCGTTCTTCCTCGCGCTTTTGCTTCTTAGTTTTAGGCGCAGGATCGCGCGTAGTAGATGCGGCCTTGGAAACAGGCTTTGCCTGCGAAGCGCTCTTGCGCGTTTTTCCCTGATGGTCATCGGTTTGATAACGCTCGTTCATGGGGTTGCGTTGGGTCATTCTTGTAAAGCTCCTCGATAACGCCATTTTCGGGCAGGTACTATTATTGCTGCTTGCAGCAGTCTTTTTGTCGCGAACAATCATCTTAATACTTGCGCGCGGTGTATGCTAGGTTTTTCCTGCCAGCTACGCCAAAACCCGATGAACTACCAAATTTCTAACTACAGACTCGCTGTAGCGGGCAACTGCATCCACAGCACGCAAGCAGTTCCAAGCTTGTTGCATCGGGCAACTGCGAGCGCCGCGGATAAAAACCTCCAAGCGTGCAACAACAGGCAACTGCATCCACAGCAGGTAAGCTTGCCGCAGGCAGCACTTGCCGTTCATGCAAAGGCTTCTCTGCCGCGATTGCCAAATACGCAAAAGGCGGTTCCTTGGCCCAATGCTCAAGGAACCGCCTCATTTAGGCATTCAATCTTTGCGTGGTTTAGTAAGAGAACGTGCGACCCGTAATGCGCTCGTAAGCCTGTACGTACTTCTGGCTGGTTTTCTCGATGATCTCAGCGGGAAGGTGCGGCGGCTCGCCCTGCTTGTCCCAGTTAGCGGAAAGCCAATCGCGAACGAACTGCTTGTCGTAGCTTGCCTGGCTGGAACCGGGCGCGTACTCTTCACCAGGCCAAAAACGCGAGCTATCGGGAGTCAGAACCTCATCGGCAAGAATGATCTTGCCGTTCAGGCGGCCGAACTCAAACTTGGTGTCGGCAATGATGATGCCCTGCTTTTCAGCGTGATCGCGCGCCGTTGAGTAAATTTTAATGGCCAAATCGCGCAGCGTTTCGGCATCCTGTTGCCCGATGATTTCAGCGCAGCGCTCAAAGCTGATGTTCTCGTCGTGCCCGCCCAATTCGGCCTTCGTGGAAGGCGTGAACAGCGGCTCATCGAGCTTGGAGGAATTAACCAAGCCTTCGGGCAGCGGAATACCGCACACCGTGCCCGAATTTTGGTACTCTTTCAGGCCACTACCGGCCAAATAGCCGCGCACGATGCATTCAATCGGGAACATCTCGGCTTTCTTCACCAGCATGAAACGGCCGCGCAGATAATCAGAATACGGCTTGAACTGCTCGGGCAAATCAGCCACGTCGGCGCTGATCAGATGGTTCTCAACGATACCATCCATCAGCTCAAACCAGAAGCACGACAGCTGTGTGAGGACGGCGCCTTTGTGGGGAATTTCATCGGGAAGAATGTAGTCGAAGGCTGAGATGCGGTCGGTTGCAACCAGCAGCAGCTTGTCTCCTAAATCGTACAAATCGCGAACTTTTCCCTGCGCATCTGGCTTGATATCGATTCCAGTCATACCCAAACAACACCTTTCGTAGAACCTGCGAAACCTTGCTTTCGGTCTCTTTTCGCATCCTTCAACATTATGGCCATCGCCCGCCCTGGATGCAATCAACAGCGAGCAATGCAACAGGCGGCACCGAAACTTGCCCGACGCCACCTGCACGAGCGCAACTTAGTTCAAATCCTCGCGCGCCTGCTTGCGAAGAGCTTTCACCTTGGACGGGTTCATCTGGCGACCAGCTTTACGATCGTACAGGGGAATGTAGATGGTAAAGCACGCGCCCTCGCCCTTGCGACCTTCTACCTCAACCCATCCTTCATGGCGGTCGACAATCTCCTTGACGACCGACAATCCAATGCCCAAGCCGCCGCTAGAACGGTTGCGCCCAGCGTCGGCACGCCAGAAGCGCGAGAACACCATCTTGGCCTCATCGGGCGAAAGGCCAATGCCCGTATCTTGCACCGCAATGGAGGCCATGGCGTCGCCCTTGCCAACGCGCACGCTAATGTGCCCGCCTTCAGGCGTGTAGCGCACTGCGTTGGAAATAAGGTTTGCCGTTGCCTGGCGGATCATGTCGGGATCGCCCAGAACGTACGTATCGAAATCGGCACGATAATCGATGGTCAAACCTGCGTCCTCAACGAACGTCTCGTGCGTGATCACAACGCCGGTGATAAGCTCACCAACATCAACCACTTCTTCCTTCATGGGGTTGGATCTGTTCTCAAGCCGCGAAAGTTTCAGCAGCGAGTCTACCAAACGGCTCAAACGCTGCACCTCAGAGCTCACCGTGGCCAAATGCTCCTGGTCGGAGGGGAACACACCGTCGACCATGGCCTCCACGGTAGCCTGAATAGCCATAAGCGGCGTGCGCAGCTCATGCGCAACGTCCGTGGTCAAACGGCGTTCAAGCTCGCGGTCACTTTCTATTTTGTCGGCCATTTCGTCAAACGTTTGGCCCAAAAGGGCAACTTCGTCGCGCCCGCTTAAATTCGTGCGCGCACTCAAATCGCCTTCGGTAATGGCCTCGGCCGTTTGCGCAATGCGCCTTACCGGACGCACGAGATTACGTGCGAACAGGTAGCCAATGAGCGAAGCGAGCACAATTGCCACAAGGCCTGCGGTAACCATGGCCCGGTATGAATTGTCGCGGAATTCGCGATCGGAAGAACGCAGCAGAGAATCTGACCCGTACACCCACACGCGAACGGCGCCTACCTCAACACCGTCGGAAATTATGGGCGCATGCGCGACGTTGGGAGAATCGGGCTTAGGGGCAAGCGAGGGAACTTCGAATCCCGCGCCGTCCTCGGCGTCGTCTTTTGCGACGTAGGAGCTTGAATCGTATACCACCGCCCCCGCTGCATCAACCACCTGGACGCCCAAGCCCGATGTGAAGCCAATTGCGTTTTCGGCAGGGGCAAGCGTGCGCGAGGTAAAACGGTTGCCTTCCTCTTTGTAATTGACGCCCACGTTTTCGGCAGTTACATCGGCAATCGATTGAATGTTCTCACTCGCGTACGTTTGGAAATGCTGCTCCCATACGAATGAGACCACGCCAATGGCAACCAAAGCGGTCATGGCGGCAATTAAGGCAAAGGAAAGCGTCACGCGCGTGGTGTACGACAAGCCTGACCACCTGAACGTGCTTAGCTTCGACTCTTTTTGTTTGGTCTGTTTAACAGACTGGCCGCCAGAATTCTCAGCGGCCAGGTTCTCGTTTTCTTGCATCACAGGAAACTCGCTATCATTTGCAGCCGAATAGCACGCCTTGCGAATTGCGATCGGCTGCGTCAATTGCAGTGGCGCCCCAAAGGCGCCACTGTGAGGATGCTATTGTTGCGTTGCGGTTTTGCTGGGATCCTCAAAACGGTACCCAACACCATGAACCGTATGCAACCACGTAGGATGGCGCGGATTGTCGCCAATTTTTGCACGCAGGTTCTTCACGTGGCTGTCGATGGTGCGCTCGTAGCCTTCGAAATCGTAGCCGAGCACCTTTTCTACCAACTCCATGCGCGAATACACGCGGCCGGGATAGCGAGAAAGCGTGGTGAGCAGCTTGAACTCGCTGGCGGTAAGGTCAACTTCCTTGCCCGACACCAGTACTTTGTGGCCGGATACGTCAATGGTGAGCTCACCGAAGGTAAGCACCTCGCGCTGCGGCTCAGAATCGGCATGAACGCGGCGAAGCAGCGCACGCGCACGCGCAACCAGCTCGCGGGGGCTAAACGGCTTGATAAGATAGTCGTCAGCGCCAAGCTCAAGGCCGATAATGCGGTCTTCAACTTCGCCCTTTGCCGTCAGCATGATAATGGGCACATCCGAGTTGTCGCGGATGGCACGGCACACGCGCTCACCGGGAACGCGCGGAAGCATAAGATCCAAAATAACCAGGTCGAAATGATGCTTTCCAAATTCGTCAAGCGCCTCTTGACCGTCGCCAACGGCGGTAACCCAGTAATTCTCACGCTCAAGATAAGCGGTAACGGCGTCACGAATCGCCTTTTCGTCCTCTACCAAAAGAATGCGACGAGTTTCATTGCTCATACAATCACCTTTATCTCGTGTTTCGGCAGTCCTTACGGAACTGTGGCCCAAAATAAAATAGCTTCTTTGGACGCGCGCACAATTGTACGCCTGATTTCAAGACATTGGGCCCTCACAGCGCACTACGCTTAGAAAAAACAGGGCATTATGCGGCGCATCTGCGTTTATTGTAACAATTCGGATGAAGGGGTCTTATATCTGGGGCCGAAATGACACAATTGTGTGCATGGCGAAACAACCAGCACATATCCGGCAAAACTCTGGCAAACACACGCCGCGCAAGCGCAACGTTGCGGGCGGTTCCATCCTAAACCGCAGCGCCCGCTCCGAATCGGGCTCGTTGGGCAACGGTTTGGGAAATGCGCGCGACAACATCATCGGCAACGTAGGCTTCAGTGCACTGGGGAGCACTCCTGCACCTTCAAGCGGCACCTCAAACGTCTCACAACCGCGCACTCGCGCGCGTCACGCGAGCAAAACGGAATCGAGCATTGGCGCTGGCACGCCCCTTGGCACCTCGTTGGGATCTGCACCCGCGCAAGGCGGAGCCTCGTCGCTTATAGAACGCGGAAAACTGTTGCTGTCGCGTCGGTCGTTTCTTTATGGAGCGATAGGCGTTGGCGCTGTGGCCGCAGTTGGCGGCGGTGCCGCTGTGTACATTGCCTCGCAAAATGGCGACGCCGACCTGGAATATCTTGAAGTACCCACGTCAGCCGTCACGCAACTGGGCGACCTTACACTTGTTGAAGACCCCAGCACGCGCTTGAGCTTTTATGGAAGCGTCGATTTGCCGCTGGGCTCCCTCCTGTGGTGCAACAGCAACGATGTGGCCGCCTGCCTTATTCCTACAGCCACCGGCAGCCCGCTTGCGCAAATTGCGTTGCTCATGCTGGGAAGCGCAACCTATACCGTTGTCCTCAGTGAGGCGGTTGGGGCCTCCGAAGGTTTCGAAATCTACGACGTGCGCGCCACCGCTTCCGGTGTTATTTGGACCGAGGCCAATATTCTGGAAGGCGTTTGGCGCGTATACACCGCCAAGCTCACCTCGGGCAACCTGGGCACCCCAAAGCTTGCCGATGAGGGCACCTCGCAATACGAAACGCCCAGCATTGCAGCTGTTGGTGCTTTTGGGCTTTGGCAGAAGCAAGTTCCCCTCGCCCAAGCGACGGCTTCCGACGCGCCTTCAACCGAGGTGCGACGCATTTCGTTCGGAAAAGACGAGAGCGATGTGCTGTTTACTTCGGATCGACGTATGGCCACCCCGCTGTACGCCTCGGAGGACAGCATCGTCATCACGCCGCGCTCGCCGCTGGGAAGATCGTACACATCCATCGTCAAAATAAAGGCCGACTCCGGCTCCATCGTTGATGCGCTCACCTTGCCAAGCTCCATGCGGCCGTTCGAAGTGGGCTGCGGAGAAACGGGCCTCATGTTCTCGTTCGAGAACATCTACAACTATGGCGACGGTATCGCCAATTTGGGAACGTACGTCCCCGCCAAGCGCGTGCCATCAACCACCATTTCGTGGAAAAGCGACATCGACGCTGCGGCAGCCGAACAAGCGGCCGCAAGTGGCTCTGGTTCGCAAGCCGTGGTGGACGAGCGCGAACTCCCCCATGACAACACGGCCAACTACAGCGCAGCGTCGTGGTTCCGCTTCAGCCGTACGCCAACCGCCGCACCCGCGTTCTGCGGGAAATACCTCATCGTGAAGTCAACCTATTCCGTTTGCGGCGTCGACTTGTCCAAAGGCGAATACTTCGCACTCGATGTTGACAACGGCGCCGATAAATACGGCGAATACCTTGCAACCACGGGCACCCATGACACGCTGGTAACCTATACGAGCATCGACTACACGCCCGTTAATGCTGCCACGCAAAAACTGTGCCGCGTAAAAATTTGGAAGCCCCTTTAAGCCCAAAGAAAGACGCACCTCACGCCATTTCGTGAGGGGCGCAGCATAATCGCACGGTTGGTTGCAAGAGCCGCCGCAAAACGCAGCGTCCCGAACAAAGCCTAGTCGAACGACACGTCCTTCAAGCGATCGAATATCTGGCCTTTGCGCGTGAGGAACGCCCAGGGGTCGAAAATCTGGTCGAGCTGTTCTTTGGTAAGGTTTGCCTCGGGATCGGCTTCCAAGCGCTCGCGGTACGTGGGCCCATCGACGGCATTTTGGATATCCTCCCACACCGCCATGGCGTTACGCTGGACAATAAGGTATGCGTCCTCGCGCGTAATGCCGGTTTGCACGAGCGCAAGAAGTACCTTCGAGCTGAAAATGAGGCCGCGCGTGCGCCACAGGTTGTGCTCCATTTTCGCGGGATAAGTGAACAGGCCGTCCAGCAGCGGCTGCATCTTTCCAAACATGTAGTCAAGCGCAATGAAGCTGTCGGCCAAAGCAACGCGCTCGGTGCCCGAATGGCTGATGTCGCGTTCGTACCACAGCGCCACGTTATCGAGCGCGACCTGCGCATTTGCCTTCACCACGCGCGAAAGTCCGCATACGCGCTCAACCGTGATGGGGTTGCGCTTGTGCGGCATTGCCGATGAGCCCTTCTGACCCTTCTTAAACGGTTCTTCGGCCTCGATAACATCGGTTTGCTGCAGGAGGCGAACCTGCATGGCAATAGCCTCAAGCGTAGAAGCCACCACAGCGAGCGCGCACATAACCTGTGCGTGGCGATCGCGGGCGATAACCTGCGTCGAAAGCGGATCGGGCGTAAGGCCCAGCTTTTCGCAAACGTACTGCTCAACGAAGGGGTCGATGCTTGAATACGATCCCACGGCACCCGAAATAGCGCCGGTGGCAATCATGTCGCGCGCCTCCTGCATGCGCTTAAGGTCGCGCGCAAGCATCCAGGTCCAGCTTCCAAACTTCATGCCAAACGTCATAGGCTCGGCGGAAATGCCATGCGTGCGGCCCACGCACAGGGTGTCTTCGAACTCAAACGCGCGGCGCTTGCACACGTCGCCCAGCTTTTTAATGTCGTCGATGATAATGTCGCACGCTTGGGTAATTTGATAGCAAAGCGCCATATCGCCCAGGTCGGACGAGGTCATGCCGTAATGCACCCAGCGGCTGGGCTTCTCTTCGCCTTCGGGGATGTCGGCGTCAATGTACTCGGCCATGTTGGTGAGGAACGAGATAACGTCGTGGTTCGTGGTTTTCTCGATCTCGTCGATGCGCTCAATGGTGAAATTGGCATGCTCGCGAATCCAAGCGGCCTCTTCTTTGGTGATGCCCGCCGCGCCCAGCTCCGCCTGCGCTTCGCATGCAAGGATTTCTATTTCCTTCCAGATAGCGAATTTGTTCTGCGGTTCCCAAATGGCACCCATCGCGGGCCGCGTGTAACGATCGATCATACAGCTTCCTTCCTCGCCGTTGCTTTGCTCTCAAAGCGCTCATCGCGCCGAAAACGCTCGATGCGCATCGCGGACTCTTTGCGCACGATGCGTGAACATGCTCTCATCCTACAGCGCGCGTATGGTTGCGCGCACGTCATCAAGAATACCGCTGTCCGCTACCACAATTGCCTTGTCGCCAGGGAACAAGCGCGTATTTTCCGTAACGACCTGCACGTCGTCGTCGCCTTCCACTGCGGCAATCAGCGAACCCTCGGGAAGCGCAACGTCGCTTATGGCCACGCCTTCGTTTGCATCGTGCTCGCGGAAACGCGGAACCGTTACCGAAATAAGAACAACGTTACCATGCGTCAGCGTTGAAACAACCGACACGCTGCCCAGCAAGGCCTCTTCCTCAATAAGGCTAGCGGTAAGTTCGGTTGAAGAAATTGACTCGATGTCAAGCGCGCGGAAGATGCGCAGGTTCTGCGGTGAGTTCACGCGCGCAATGCAGCGCGGCACGTTGAATACGCGCTGGGCAATTTCGCATGACACCAAGTTGTTGTCGTCTTGGCCCGTTGTGGCCACGAACACGTCCGCTTTGCGAATGCCGGCGTCCTCCTGGTAGCGCGAGTCGCAGCCGTCGCCACGGATAATAAGATAGCGCCCTTGCAGCAGCATGGACAAACGGTCGGCAACCTCGGGATCGCGCTCAATGATGGCAACCTCGTTGCCGCTCTTCAGCAAAACGCGAGCTAAGTACTCGCCCACCTTGCCGCCGCCGGAAATAACTACGTACATGAATCCTCCCTAACGCTGGATATAAGTAGAGAACTCATCGAGCAAATCGTTGCGCACGCAGGCAAGCACCAAGTCGCCATGATACAAAACCGATTCGCGCGCCGGAATGGAAGAAATGGAGCCGTCCGAGCGTTCGAACGCAATGATGCGAACATCGTGCTCGCGCTCAAGCTCGGCCACATGGATGGACTGTCGATTGCGGCTTTTAAGGTCCAGCGAAAAACGCAGGACCTCGTAGTCGCCAAACGTTTCAATGTGCGAGCCGTGGCCCGACATAACCTTTCCAAAGGCAACTTCGGCAACCAGGGTGGTACCGCACACGTAGTCAATGCCAAGCTGCATATACGCACGCTCGTGCTCGGGATTGTACAGGCGGGCAATAACGTGCGGAACGTCGAACAAACGGCTTGCAACCTCGGTGATCATAAGGTTGGCGTTGTCCGATTCGGTAACCGCCGCCAACGCGTCGCAATCCTCGATGCCTGCCTTGATGAGGGTTTCCTCGTCAAAACCCAGGCCTTGCACCACGGAACCGTTGAACATGCGGCCCAAATTGTCAAAGGCCTCGGGATTCTTATCGATAACGCAAACATTGTCCCCGTTGTTCGAGAGCATGTTCGCCAAACGAGAACCCACGCGCCCGCATCCAACAACGATAACGTTGTTCATAGCAGTCCTTCCCTGCAACAAGCCCTGCTGCGCTTTTGCACGCAAGCTACCGCACCGCGCCTAACGCGGTAACGCGCTTATTGTCTCACAGTGGAAAAGATTGGCAAACGCGACCACAAGAAATGTCGTGATGAAGCCTTAAATGATCTCCATTTGCGCAAGGGTGCGTGAGTACCACGACTGCCACGTGGGCGGGCAGTACGATTGCGCACCGGCAGGCGTGATGGAGTAGCCATAGCCAGCGGCCAAGCCTGCCACATGGGCGTTAATGGCCTCTTCCCAGCTGGACCAACCCGTTGCGCCCCAGCCCCACGCATTGTAGGGACGGAAGCACGCGGAACCCTTTCCGCTTTCGGTGCTGGAAATGGCGGGTGAGAAGCGCGGGTCAACGTGGTTGTCCCATGCTGCCTTGGCAAAGGTGGCGCCATAGCCCTCCAAAGGAGATCCGGCCAGATACGCATCGATGCGCGCCGTCCACTCCTCAAGGAACGCGGCCTCGCCGGAGGACCAATCAACCTCGCTGAGGTTGGCGGCGGCGGGAGCCGATGCCGTGTACGCAGCCTGCGCCTCTTCGGCTGCGGCTATGGCAGCAAGCTCAGCTTGGCGGCGCTGCTCTTCGGCGATGCGCTCTTCTTCTTCGATGGTGGCTATGCCAGCGGAAATGTTAATGGATGAGGTGCTCACCAGAACCGAATCTTCGTAAACCATGTCTTCGGAAGCGGAACCGAACGAGCCGCGCGGCGTTGTAGCGGCATTGGCGGTTGCTTGCGTTGTTGCCGCATCGATTCCGAAGGATTCCCAGTTCTCGGGAGCGTTGTCGGCTGAAGCGATGCTGGTAGTTGCCCAAAAGCACACCAACACGGAGGCAACGGCAACGAATAGCATCGCTGTCGCCAAGGGAAGTCTGCGTTTTTTAGCGCTCGAACCCACTCCATGTACTCCTTTTTTGCCGAGAAACATGCATTTGAGCGCACAAAACCGCCACCGCCCATTCGGGCGGGACAGCTAGCTATGATTAGGTGGAATATTTGCTGTCGTTAGCGCGGCGTTCGAAAACGCATATTTCTGTAGGAGGTATTTTACCCTAGTTGATTTAAAAAACGCAAAAAAATATGGAGTGGCCCTTCATGGTTTGTTCGTTTTCGCGCATTTTGCAGCTCTTTTCCAAGGTAGAGAGCATGTTGGCATGTTGTGAAAAAAAATTGCGAAAAACCTCTCCGGAACAGGCGCTACCGAAGCGGCCAAACTGCCCTTGCCTCCTGCGCGCATCTCCATCTGGTACCACTGCGCGCCCCTTTATCTGGCGCCCCTGCGCGCCGCACAACGCTTATTACCAGCTAGAGCCCTGGCCCACGCAGCGTCAAGCGATTCCCATCGGGGCCCAGAAGGATAAGATCGTCCATATAACCGGGCACCCCGAACGAGGTGACCGTCACAATGCAAAATGCCAAGAACAGCAAAAGCGCCAAAAACGCCAGCGGCGATACGCGTTTGTATACGCCAAGCGCAAACAACACGGCGGCAAGCGTGGGGACAAGCCACAGCGAACTCAATGCGTACGCCAAGGTTAACGGCGAATAAAAGCCCAGGCTAATGGGCATAATGGTCCATCCGAACACCGCCAGTGCCGCCCCGCCGATATGCCAGAACACGCTTAGGTCGCGCGCGATGGGAACCACCATAAGCGACAATCCCGCAATAATAAGCACGCTCGGCCAGTACTGCCACCAGTACGTCCCTTTCACAAAAGGACACACCAAGTTGGAGACAACGAAGAACAAAAGCAGCAGCGCAATTGCCATCACAATGCGAATGGAAACGTTAACGCCCTCTTCATGGTAAGCCCCGTCGCGTTCGTCAACCGATTTACCCCGCGCCTGGGCACATTCCACACAGCCGTACGTCGACGACTGAACGCTCTCCGGCTCTACGTCGTAAGGGATGCGCTCAGAAGGCGCGAGCGGAAGCGCGATCCACATAATGGCATAGGCGATGCTGCCAATCCCAAACGTTGACAGCGCAATAAGAATCGCAAGGATGCGGACAACTATGGGGTCGCAGTTGTAGCGCTCGGCCAAACCGGCGCACACACCGCCGATGTAGCCACCACGTGAGCGATATAGTTTTCGAACTGCTTCCACCGCACATCCACCTGCGTTAATGCGTATAACAATCGCACGGACGCACCTTCAGGCACATGGGCGCGCCGTCTTGCAAGGGCATCGCTTACTGATTGGCGGGGGCGTCCTGCTGGTCGCGCACAACGCGAACTGCCTGGATGCGACGTCGGCGCATATCCTGCACCTTGAAGCGGAACCCCTTAATGGAGAACTCGTCCCCCACCTGCGGAACCACATCGACGGCATCAATGAGCCAGCCTGCGATGGTCTCGTACTGATCGGAAGCCTCAACCGGCCAACCCAGCTCGAGAGCATCCTCTATGGGCAAACGCCCATCGGCAATCCATTCATTGTCAGACAACTGCGTAAGATAGCTGTCAACCAAATCGGTTTCGTCCACTATCTCGCCCACGATTTCTTCCACGATGTCCTCGACCGTAATTAAACCATCGGTTCCACCGTACTCGTCAACGACTATGGCCATCTGTTGCCTATTCGTTTGCATTTCAGAGAGCAACGGGAACAGGTCTTTGGTTTCGGGTACAAACAGCGGTTCGTACGCGTAGGCATTAATGGGCTCGTCAAAGCGGCCGTCCATGACCGCGGGGATTAAATCTTTGTAATACACGATACCCACAATGGTATCCAAATCCTCATGGAAAACCGGCAAACGCGAATAGCCGGTACCCTGCATGCGCTCAATCGCGTTTCGAACGGTTTCGTTGTCTTCTACGCCTATGATGTCAACGCGCGGCGTCATGATCTCGCTGACGGTCATATCGTCAAGACTGAGGATTTCACCGATCATGCGCTTTTCGTCGTCGAGCAACTCATCGGCGTCGTCAACGAGCTCGCGTATTTGTTCCTCCGAAATCTGCTGGTGCTTCTTGTTGCGGCCGAACGCATGCTTCAGGCCACCCAAAAACCCTTGTTCAGACTTGTCATTCATGCCGATAGATCATAGCTCCTTGTTGCGCGTTCATGCGATTGTAGGATTCTAATTATACCCATCATGCAAACAAATCTGAAATTGGCGCATCCAACGCCAATTAGTTTTCCTCTGCCTCGTCTTCGGGCAATCGTCCGCGAAACGCGTGATAGGCAAACACATGGTAGGCAATAACCAGCGGTACTCCGATGGCGGCAATCACGGTCATGGCCGAAAGCGTGGCCTGCGACGAAGCCGCATTCGCGATGCCGATTGACGGGCCAATGCTGTCCGGAGACGCCACCACTAAATTGGGGAACATCGTGAAGGCGCACAGGAACACCAAAAGCATTGCAGCCAGCGCTTGAACAGCGAAAACAGATAAATCGTTGTGCTTTTCCCGCCCAAGGATAAAGCACACCGCCATGCACACCATAAAGCCGCCCGCGCAGCTGAAGCGCAGAATGCTCAACGCGGGATCCATGTCGGGCTGAATAAGGAAATGACCGTACAACGAGATGCAGCCAAACAGCGCCACGTCAACTATGATCAGCACACGGCGGTAGGCCTGCGCGCGCATGCGCAATTCGCTTCGTTTTGGCGCTTTCAGCGCAAGCCATGCGCAGCCGGCAGTAAGCATCATGGAGCAGCCCAGCAATCCGCACAACAACGTGAAGGGCGAGATAAGACCAAGCAGCGGAACGCCTATGTAGTCGCCCGCAGCGTTCATAGGGATGCCCACGTAAATGTTGCCCACCGCGACGCCATACAAAAGTGCCGGGAGCAGCGATCCTGCAAAGAGCAGCACATCCCAAAGTTTGGCGTACTTTTCTTCATGCTCGCGGAAATCCAGCGAAACCGCGCGCAAGATGAGGCCGAAAAGCACCAACATGATGGCCAGGTAAAAGCCAGAAAACGTGGTGGCATAGGCAGGGGCGAACGCCGCAAAAAGCGCGCCGCCCGCGGTGAGCAGCCATACCTCGTTGCCATCCCAAACAGGCCCAATAACGCGCCTGCAAACTGCTTTCTCACGCTCGTTCTTCGCGATGAACGGGTACAGCATCCCCACGCCCAAATCGAAACCGTCAAGGGCGAAGTAAACTGCTATCAGCAGAAATATGAGGAAATACCAGAGTATTTGGAGCGCTGTAAAGCCCATAGCGCAGCCGCCTCTCGTCGCAAACCACCTTTGCGTGACGCGACGCACTGCACCTTGCACATGCGCGAACGGCAGGTACGTTAACGGTAGTAGCGATAGTACGCCGCGCAACTACCTTCTGAGGATACCATACACGGACCCACAGGGTTTTCGGGTGAGCACACCTTGTTGAACAACGGACACTCGCTTGGCGTTATCACGCTGCGCAGCACGTCGCCGCAGCGGCAACCGCGCGGGTCCTGCGTTGGTTCAACATCCGGTTGAAGGCGCGCAACGGCATCAAAGTCGGCAAATTCGGGCTTCAGCTTGTAGCCCGAACCGGGGATGGGGCCAAGTCCGCGCCACGTTGCCTCACAGGTATCAAAAACGTCTTCGATGATCTTCTGGGCAACCGGGTTGCCCTCGGCGCGAACGCCGCGACCATAGGCAATCTCGATTTCCGCTCGTCCCTCGTGCAGCTGGCGCACGATCATGGCTATGCCTTGCAGCACGTCAACCGCTTCGAATCCCGTTATAACGCCGGGGATGTGATATTTGTCAGCCAAGAACTGGTAGATGCCCTTGCCCGTAATAGTGCTTACGTGACCAGGCAAAATAAGCGCATCAAGCTGTACGCCGGGATCGTTGACAATGGCCTCCAAAGCGCCGGGCATATTCTTGTGCGCCGCGAATACGCTGAAGTTCTTAAGGCCCAGCGCGTGCGCACGGTAAATGGCCATAGCAACCAGCGGCGTGGTGGTTTCAAAGCCAACGCCCACAAACACCACTTCACGATGCGGGTTGTCTTGCGCGATTTTCAACGCATCCAAGGGAGAATAGCAAATGCGCACGTCACGACCGGCCGCCTGTTCCTTGAGCAGGCTTGAAGTGGAGCCGGGAACGCGCGTCATATCGCCGAACGTAGTGATGATTACGTTAGGAATACGGCACAGCGCAATAACCGTGTCTATATCATGGTTCGAAGTAACGCATACCGGACATCCCGGACCCGACGACAGGCGAATGCCCTTAGGCATAAGGTTGCGGATACCGTTGCGCGCGATTGCCACCGTGTGCGTACCGCACACTTCCATAATGGTTGCGTGTTCCGGCGCCAAACGCTCGATGGTATCGATGAGCTTACGCGCCAGTTCGGGATCTTTGAAGCGCTTGAGCTCCTCGGTAAGGTTAACGGATGCCTCCATGGCTTTAAGCCTCCTGCGGATTGACCTCTTGCTGCGCTACGTCGGAAGCTTCACGCTGATGCACGGTAAAACCAACTTGCTGCGTGGCAAAGCCAACCTGCTGGGGCGCCTCAAAGCCGGGGACCGTGCATATTTCCTCGGCGTATGTAGGGTTGAACAGCGGATCGTCAACCAGCTCGGCCATCTCTTCGATAAGCTCAAGCGTTTGACGAGCATATTCGGCATCTACGATTTCAATGGCAAAGCCGGCATGCACCAGCGCGTAATCGCCTACGTTGGCCGAAGGCACCAGGTCAAGCGCAATATCGCGCGTCGCGCCGTTGGCGCTTACCGTTGCCATGTTGTTCTCTTTAATTGCTACGATTTCCATCGGAATTGCAAGGCACATACCGATCCTTCTTTCGTTGAATGTCGCTCGCGAAAAGGCATAGCGGAAAATGCTCACGCCCGTCTATTGTTCATGCGCATGCTACCACGCTGCGCGCGTTATGGGTCGCCGCGTTTCACGATGCGTGCAAATAAACACCTGAAGCGGCAGGTCGTATGGTGGCCTGATGGAGAAGGTCGCGCACGTGCGTCGCAAAATGCAATCGCGTGTGGCCACAAAAGCCCACAGCCTCTCCGCCTGCTTCAACACGCACGAGAAGCAAAGATGACGGCCCTAAGCTCAGCGTTCACGCGCGAAGCACCCACGCAGGGCAGCGGTCGCTAGTGGGCTTCGCGGGCAGCGTCCAAACGCGCTTGCGCCACCACCGTTTGACCGTATGAAATGCAACCGTCATTGGGGGGCAAATCCGAGTTGAGCGCAACAGTGAACCCACGTGCCATCAGGGCAGACGCTGAGCGCTCCACCAGGAAGCGATTCATGAACACGCCTCCCGACAGCACCACCGTCGAGATTCCGTACAACGCGTTTGCAAGCATGGCCACCGTAGCAATGGCATCCACAAAGGCCTGATGGAAGCGAAGCGATATCACCTCAACCGGAACGCCCTGCGCTTTGTCGTCAAGCAGCGCCTGGAACGTGGTGGCGCAGTCCAAAAGCAGCACCGACGTATCGCGCGCCGTGCTTTTATCGGTGGCGGAGTTTTTGACGATGGAAATAGCGTATCGCTGCGTAATTTCGGCGGCTTCCTCGGGGGTTGTTGCAAAAGGATCCTCGTGCGCGCGCACGGCGTCCAGCATGATGGCCGCTTCACCTTCGTAACTTGGTGTGGCGCAAACTCCCAGCAAGGCAGACGCCGCATCGAACAAGCGGCCCACCGACGACGTGAGCGGGGTGTTGATGCCGCGCTCAATCATTTGGTCACATATCTGCGCTTCGGTGCCCAGCTTTTCAAAAGCCTCAACCGCGGCAGGATGTTCCAGAAGGTCAAACGCCCAAAGCACACCGTAAGCCATCCGCAGCGGACGCTTTACCGCAGCCGCACCGCCGGGCATGGGCGCATAAGCGAAGCTTGCGAATCGCTCAAAATCCAGACGATTGGCCAGCAACGCTTCGCCGCCCCATATGGCACCATCTTCACCGTAGCCCGTTCCATCGAACGCAATGCCGCAAACGGCCTCGTTCATGCCATGCTCACCTAAAACGGATGCGATGTGTGCGTGGTGGTGTTGCACGTACTCAATAGGAAGGGCCTGTTCATGAGCCCATTTTGTAGACAAGTACTCGGGGTGGCTGTCACAGGCAACCATCGTGGGCTCCAAATCGAACAGCACCTGGAAGCGTTTCTTAGCGTCCAGCCATGCGTCAAAAATGTCCGCGTTTTCCATGTCGCCAATATGCTGCGACACGAACGTTTGCGCGCCACGGCGAAAAGCGAACGTGTTCTTTTGCTCGGGACCTGCTGCAAAAATGCAGGGCCGCAACGCATCGGCGGCATCCTTTTGGGCCGCGCCCTCTTGCGGCGCTCCGGCAGCCTCTTGCGCATGCGAAGCGCCCGCTTGCTGCAACGCGTCCGCCTGCTGTGAAGCTCCGTCAGGCGCGTTCGCACCCGATTGAGCGGGATCAACCAAAGGAGCCGGGGCAAAGCCGCGTGCGCGACGCAAAAACTGCACGGCCCTGTTGGGCTCGCCCAGCTCGTTTGCGCCGCCCAAATCAATAACGCGCAAAACCGAATCGTCGTAGCGCGCACGTATCTCGCGATTGTTCCCCAAAATGGCATCGGCTATAGCACCCAAGCGAACCAGGGCTTCTCCGTCATCGGTAACAATGGGTTCGTCGTGAACGTTTCCCGAGGTCATCACCAGCACGCCGCTCCCACCCGCTTGCTTGAAGTCGTGAATGAGCAAATGCTGAACGGGCGTAGCAGGAAGCATCACGCCCAGCTCGGGCAACTTGTCGGCCAAACCAGCGGCAAAATGCGCATCGTCGCGCTTGCGCAACAGCACAATGGGGCGCTGCGGCGATTCCAGTTGCTGACGTTCAACCTCGTTTACCTGGCACAACGCTTCGCAATCGTCTGCAGAGGCCATCATGGCGGCAAAGGCCTTGCCATCGCGATGCTTACGGCTGCGCAGCGTTTCCAGCGCACGCTCGTTTGAAGCGTCGCACACCAAATGGAAGCCGCCCAAACCTTTAACGGCCACGATTTTGCCTTCAAGCAGCAACTGCACGGCGCGCGCGAATATCGCATCGCTGTGTGCAAGGGTGTCGCCCCACTGCAGCGGCCCCACAGCCCTCCCAGCTTCAAGCTCCACC
>JAZQAV010000182.1:0-4358 GCA_045545435.1 Eggerthellaceae bacterium
AATAACGGCTCGTATCCGGTCGCGTCGAGGAGCGCCCTGCGCAATAGTGGCGGCGATCATCCACATGGTGGCCGGCATGCAGGCAAATGAAGCAAGGTTGGCGTAAAGCGGTCCGTACGAGAACATTTCCCACGGGAACAATGGGAACGAAACCACCGCTACCGATGCGATGCCAAGCATGCGCTTATCGTTTCCGAACAAACAGGTTATAAACGCCAGCATGCCAAGGGGAAACACGATCGAACCCAAAGTGAAGTTCATCGCGTTTTCGATGAGACCGCCCGGTGCGTGCGTGATCTGGAGCAACATGGCGCAGAAAGCGTGCCAATCTGCGGGGTAGTACCCGCGATCGGGCATCGGATTGATAGCAATATCGGCTGCTGTTGAATACACCGACTGGTGCAGCGAATCGAACGATTCGGCCTGCGCAAAAGCGCGTATGCTGTTCAAATGATGGACGTTATCCCATGCTTGAGCAAACGAATCGGGGGATGCGAGTACCCTTAAGAAGATAAAAGAACCCGCAGCAATTCCCACGATGGCAAACAGGCAAACGGCTTTCCATGAAATAGCGGGAAGCTTGAACGGGGGCATGCGATTTTTCAGCAGTAAATAGATGGCAACACCTAAGACAAAGGGAGCCCCCACGATGGTGAGCGCGTTGTTAGGCACTCCTACCATGCGCAACCCCATGCTCACCAACGATACGACCGTGGCTGTTATCGCGGGAGCCGAGCAAAGCGACCAGGTGCGCGAAAGACCGCATGCGCGAAGGATGGGATATCCCGGTAGCACCAGGATGGCCCATGAAATGGCAATAGAGCAAAAGAGCATGGCCCACATCGTTAACCCGCCAATCCGTTGGTCCACGTAATGGTTGTAATGGAATGGCCCGGGGCTACTAAATCGGCCTTTCGTCTTTCGAACACGCCGCCCTCGGTGAGTAACGTGTAACTGATATCCTTATCGAATCGATTCAGAACAACGGTTGCAAACGATCCGTTGGGGTTTGCGAACGACGTGCATTCTAAATCCGTGGTGAAGCGCGTGGTGAGCAAGCGTTGCGCGCCTGGCTGTATGAAGCGGCTGAAATGCCCGATATAGTAAAACGGTTTGCGCACGTTCATCGCGTTGTTCTTTTCATCGTACATGATGGGGGCGTCGCACCAGTTCCCAACATGATTTGGCCCGCCATGGGCATTAAGGACAATATTCCAATCGATAATGCCGTTGGCTCCGTTTTCAAGATCGCCGATTATCTCGCGCGCGTAGTGTTCGGCATGGGGGATTTCCCACCACGGGTCGCCTCCCGTAAAAAAATCGCAGCCTTCCGAGAAGATAAGCTCGCGATTCCCGATGAGGTCTCGTGTTGCGCGTACGGCTTCAAAATGGTCCCCTGAATACCAGTGGAAGGCTACGCCGTCAATGCAAGCAGCCGCATCTTGGTCGTTGAGGACCGCACGGGTACGATCGAACATGTTCTGTTTGTTGTGGTCCCAAATGAATACCTTTACGTCATCAAGATTCAAACGCGTAAGAGCTTTCTTCAGGTAATCGCGAACGAAGGTTTGCTCTTGTTCGGCGTTGTATAGGCACGATTCCCAGGTTTGTATGGCTTCCGGTTCGTTTTGAACCGAAATGCGATCCACCTTAAGACCCAGCGCACGGTATTCGCTTACGAAGCGCGCCATCATACTTGCCCAGGTGGCATAATGCGCGCGGCGAAGACGCCCACCGTATTTCATGTTCAAGTTGGTTTTTGCCCACGCCGGCGGGCTCCAAGGTGCGGCCATGAATGAAAGCCGCGGGTTAAGCTGTTGAGCCTGCAAAGCAAAAGGCAGGATGTAACCCCAGTCGTCTTCGATAGAAAACGACGTGAGGCTTTTATCGGTAAACGATTGGAGATACGAACGGGGGGTAAGCGAAAAGTCACAGCTTTGGATGCTCAGTCGCGCAAGCGAATAGGCGTTGCCTTCGGAACCGAAGCAAAGGGACATGAACTCATCGCGTGTTTTGGCTGGCATGCTGGACATCACGGCGCCAGCTGCCTCGGTTAAGGCGGCGCCAAAGCCCACGATGTGCTGGTAGCGCACCGAGGGGTAAACCTTTATTAAGTGTTGCTCGGGGGCATATGCGCAGGGTGCAAAAGGTCTGCGGGAATGCGCAAGCGTACGATCTTTGTCGGTAATGAAAATGTCCATGGCTGCCATTATACGTTCTGAACATCTTTGCGTGCAAAGTGACTTGTATACTCATGCTTTTTTATGAGAAGAATTAAAATGAATGCACATCGTTAGATGAACCGCATTAGTGTTAAAGGCGTTCCGGTTACGTTAGACAGCCTTGAGGTTTATAGGAGTCTTAATGGAAAAGATTGCAAGCTTTAGCATCGACCATACCAAGTTGCTTCCTGGTATTTACGTCTCCCGAAAAGACGAGGATCCCGCTACGGGCGCAGTTGTAACAACGTTCGATTTGCGCATGACGGCACCAAATCGTGAGCCTGTTTTGAACACGGCGCCATTGCATGCGATTGAGCATTTGGGCGCAACGTATCTGCGCAATCATGACCAGTGGAAGCAGCGCGTAGTGTACTTTGGGCCCATGGGATGCAGAACCGGTTTTTACCTGGTGCTGTTTGGAAATCATGAGTCTGTGGACGTTTCCGATCTGGTCATCGGCATGTTCGAGTTCATGCGCGATTTCGAAGGTGATATTCCTGGCGCGAGCCCCATAGAGTGCGGCAACTGGCATGATGCCGATCTGGTGGGCGCAAAATGGTGGGCACAGCGCTACCTGGAGCAAACGCTCTATCATCTTGATGAAAGCACCACGGTATATCCTGTTTGCTAACAGCTGAGGTTAAAAGTAAAGGGGCCTTCATGGTCATTGGAATTATTGGCGCGATGGATTCCGAAATTGCGCTTCTAAGAGATCGTCTTGCCAACGAGAGCCGTGCAACCGTAGCTCGTGCAACGATTTACACGGGCACCATCAATTCGTTAGATGTTGCCCTGGTTAAGTGCGGCGTCGGCAAAGTGAATGCTGCGGCGTGCACACAAGCGCTCATCGACCACTCTGGGGTGTCGTGCATTATTAACACCGGTGTCGCCGGATCGCTTGATGAGCGCATGAACATTTGCGATATTGTGGTTTCTACCGATGCCGTGCAGCACGATATGGACGCTACTTTTGTGGGCTACGCTCCAGGCCAAATACCAGGTACGAATACGGTTGCTTTCAGTGCCGATGAAACGCTGCGTTTGTGCGCGAAAGAAGCGGTTGAGCTGTGCGATGGCGCCATCAAGCCGTATGACGGCCGCATTGCTTCGGGAGACGCCTTTATTGCTGACGCTCAAAAGAAAGAATGGATACGCAACACGTTTGGGGCTTCGTGCTGTGAAATGGAAGGTGCTGCCATTGCTCAAGTTTGCGCGCTCAACAATATTCCTTTCGTGATCATGCGCGCCATTTCCGACAAGGCGGATGGTTCAGATTATATTGACTATCCGGTTTTCGAGGATAAAGCTGCGCATGCTTGCGCTCAGGCCGTTGAGATTATGCTGCAGCGATGGCCAAAACAGTAGAGCTCAAAGATGCTCCGTGCGTTTGCCGTTTGCTGTAACGTTGCCGCTGCAGCGTCCTAGTTGCCGTAAAATACGTGATGAAGGCACGAGAACAACTTCGCTGAACAGATGACGATTGCGCACAAGCGATTGCCGAGAAAGGAAAGCCATGAACATCGTATGCTTGGATATGGAAGGCGTGTTGGTTCCTGAGATTTGGATTGCATTCGCCGAGGCCTCGGGTATTCCCGAGTTAAAGCGCACTACCAGGGACGAACCCGATTACGATAAGCTTATGAACTATCGTTTGTCCATCCTTGCCGAGCATTCGCTGGGATTGAAAGAAATCCAAGAGGTAATTGCCACCATCGATCCGCTTCCCGGTGCTAAAGACTTCCTTGATGAGTTGCGTGCGACAACTCAAACAATTATCCTGTCGGACACGTTCGAGCAGTTCGCGCAGCCGTTGATGAAAAAGCTTGATTGGCCGACCATCTTCTGCAATTCGCTTGAGGTGGCTGCTGATGGCGCCATTACGGGCTACCGCATGCGCGTTGAAAAGAGCAAGCTTTCTACGGTGAAGGCCCTGCAATCCATCGGTTTCGAAACCATCGCGGCAGGAGACAGCTTCAACGATCTTGGCATGATTCAGGCGAGCAAAGCTGGCTTCCTCTTCAAGAGCACGCCGTCCATCAAAGCGGACTATCCCGATATTCCTGCGTATGAGGAATTCGACGAATTGCTTGCAGCCATCAAAGCAGCGCTCTAGGGCGCGGGTTGCCTCGCAACGGG
>JAZQAV010000183.1:0-2881 GCA_045545435.1 Eggerthellaceae bacterium
TTCGATGAGATTGGTTCCGGCACCGCTGGCGGGCATTGCTGCGCTGCCGGCGCTTTGCATGGCCGCCGGACCCATGCTGGATGTTGAAGCTTGTGCGCTGCTGGCTCCAGCGGAGCAGCCGATGGCGCTTACCGCCAGGGCGGCCGCAAGAAAGGTGGTTGCAAAAAACGTAGCCGGGGATTTGGGGGCCACGCCAGATTGTTTGTTAGGTTTCACCATGATCAGATTCCTTCCAGTTTTCGGTGACAGCATGAAGTATGCGACTAATAACTGAAATGTCTCTGAAAGCAAGAAGTGTCGCCCTTCACTCTGCTAGAATTGCAGTTGCGCTTTTTGCCGTCAGGCTTTAAGTGCGCAGGTGGTAGCATTTGTTCACCAGATTTGCACGAACCAAAAAACTAATAAGAAGGCACGCGCTATGAAATATTCCGCCCGCGATATCGCACTGTTTGTTATTCCGTCCGTAATAGGCATTTTGCTGTTCATGATCCCCGTGTACGTGGGCGATAGTTGGACCATCATCGTCAAGGTAATCGCCGACGTCATTGGTGGGGCGTTAACTGACTTCCTGCCGCTTTTGTGCGTGATCATTGTTACCGTATCGGCGGTGCTGGGTTTGGTATCGCTTGGCAAGCCTTCGTTCATCACCAGCTATCCCATTATAGATAAAACGTTTACCGCCACACCGGTGTGGGCGATCATTCGCGTTATTGGCTGCATCTTCATTTGGCTGACGTTCCTGCAGGTTGGTTCCGAAGATTCCGAGGGTATCGGGGCCATCATTTACGGCATTACCTCTCCCGACACGGGCGGATTCGTGCTGGGCGATTTGCTGACGGTGCTGGTTATCATCTTCCTGCTGGCTGGTCTTCTGCTGCCGCTGCTGCTTGACTTCGGTCTGCTTGAATTCATTGGCGCGCTGCTCACCAAGGTCATGCGCCCGCTGTTCAAAATTCCCGGCCGTGCAGCGGTTGACTGCATCACTTCGTGGATCGGCGACGGCACGTTGGGCGTAATGCTCACCGCCAACCAGTACGAGGGTGGTTTCTACTCGGCACGTGAGGCTTCCATTGTGTCTACCACGTTCTCGGCTGTTTCCATTACGTTCTCCATCGTTGTGTTGGCCCAAGTGGGGCTTATGGATTACTTTGGTGTGTACTACCTGGTCATCTGCTTGGTTGGTATCGTGTGCGCCATTATTTTGCCGCGCGTCCCGCCGTTGAGCTTGAAGAAGGACACCTACCTGGTGCCCGGCAAGGCTATGCCCGAAACGCTGCCCGATGGTTACACCTCTTCGGTGCAGTATGGCCTTTCGCTTGCCGTTGAGCGCGTGCGCGAGCATCGCGGCATCGGCCAGTTCCTTGAGAACGGCGCAAAGAATGCGGCAGGTATGTGGTTTGGCGTTTTGCCCGTTGTTATGTGCATTGGTACGCTTGCTTTAGTGCTTGCTACGTATACGCCCATCTTCTCCATCCTCGGTATGCCGTTCTTGCCGCTGCTCGAGCTTTTGCAGGTGCCTGAGGCGGCCATTGTTTCGCAAACCATGGTGGTTGGCTTTACCGACATGTTCACGCCTTCCATCATTGCCGCAAGCTCCATCACCGATCCCAAGTCGCTGTTCATCGTAGCGGTTATTTCGGTTACCCAGCTTATTTACCTCTCCGAGGTTGGCGGCCTTATCCTGGGTTCCAAGATTCCGGTTAACCTGCTTGAGCTGTTCATCCTGTTCTTGGAGCGCACCATCATCAGTTTGCTCATCGTGGTGCCGCTTGCCCACCTTATTTTCTAAACGAAGCTGGATGGTTGTTGCGCCCGGGCGGTTACAAATTGCCCGGGCGCTTGTTGTTTGAAGGCTGCTAATAAGGAAGAAGCCATACTATGAGCAATGGTATTTCACAATCAGAAGCGCAGGTGGATGGCCGTATGGTGTGCGGCAAGCAAGTAAGTGCGCCGCAAGATGGAAACCAGGCAAGCGGTTGGCAAGCGCGCACGCCGCATGATGACGGTCGTTCGGCTTGCAGCCAGCAGACGCGCGTGCCTCATACCATCGTTTTCGACCTCGATGGCACCATTCATGACACCATGCGCGTATACGAACCTGCTTTTAACGCGGGTTATCAATTGCTCGCGGACAAAGGCCTGGTGGCTCCTCACACGTTTGGCCCAGAAGAGCTGCGGAAAAATATTGGCCTCACGGTGCGGGAGGCCTGGGCGCGCTTAGAGCCAGATTTATCGTGGGAGCAGGTGGAACCCACCGTATCGGCGATTAACGACTACATGTTGAACCTTATGGTGCACGGCGAAGGGCGCCTGTATGAAGGCGTCGCTGAAACGCTGGATGCGGTGTGCGCGGCCGGGCATCGGCTGGTGCTGCTAAGCAATTGTGGTACGAAATACAAGGAGGCGGCGCGTGCAGCGTATGGCTTAGACCGCTGGTTCTCGGCGTATTTTGCCGCCGAAGATTACAGCTGGGAACCAAAAGAGCGCATCTTCGAGATTATTCGCACGCAGTTTGAGGGGCCCTATATTGCGGTGGGCGATCGCTACAAAGACATTGCGCTCGCGGGCGCACACGATTTGGCGTGTGTGGGATGCCTGTACGGTTTTGGCACCGCAGAAGAGCTTTCGTCGGCGACCGCGTTAGCCTCGCATCCGTCGGAAATCGCCGGCATTATCGAGCATATGTGCGCTTAGCGAGCGGATGGTGCTTATCGACGGGGCTTCAGCCAGTCAAGGTACGCCTGCGCGTCCTCTTGCGGGAGGTCTACCAGGCGCGATGACGTGCTGGACGAGCCTGCGGCCGTTGTTGCCACGATGGTGGCAAGACTCTTCTGACGCTGGAACGGGTTGGTTCGCGTGTTGCCCGATTGAATTTTGTTGC
>JAZQAV010000184.1:0-25111 GCA_045545435.1 Eggerthellaceae bacterium
CACGGACGGTAGGACGGATGCCCATCCAACGAGAACGGCCTGCTTTGCCGATCTTGATGTTGGAGTGCTCGGCATTGCCAACCTCACCGATAGTTGCACGGCAGGTCAGAAGTACGCGACGCATTTCGGAGGAAGGCATACGCAAAATAGCGTACTTGCCTTCTTTACCCATGAGCTGGATGCTGGTGCCAGCAGAGCGGGCCAAAGCGGCGCCCTTACCAGGCTGCAGCTCAACAGCATGGATAAGCGTACCGACGGGGATAGCCGAAAGGGGCATGGCGTTGCCGGGTTTAATGTCGGCGCCAACACCGCTGACGACCATGTCGCCTACATGCAGTCCCTTAGGATGCAGGATGTAGCGCTTCTCGCCATCCACATAGTGCAGAAGTGCGATGCGCGCAGAGCGGTTAGGATCGTACTCGATAGTGGCAACTTTGGCGGGCACGCCGTCTTTGTTGCGCTTGAAATCGATGATACGGTAACGGCGCTTGTGGCCACCGCCCTGATGGCGGGTGGTGATGCGACCGTAGTTGTTGCGACCCGCCTTCTTGGGCAGGGGCGCAAGGAGCGACTTCTCCGGTTTGTTCGTCGTAATCTCGGCGAAATCCGAGACCATTTGGAAACGACGTCCGGGGCTTGTCGGCTTGTACTGCTTGACTCCCATTCTTCTTTTCCTTTCCCAGGTTGTGCGCCTATCAGCGGATCAGCGCCAACCTCTTTCTGATAGGCCTTTGCTCGCACGCCTCATCGTACCCCAAAGACCCCTTATACTTCGTGGCAGCGATTGCCGGCCCGTACGCGAGGAGGCGCGTACCACCGACTCCGTTAACCACGCGTCCGGGTGTATCCATACGTCTCCGAACGCAATATGTGATTATAACTGCAACAGCTACCAGGGGGCAAGGATGGATTTTTCGTTCATAACCTGCGCACATCAGGGCGCGTAGCCAGCGCTTCAACCGAAGCAAAATCCGCGAATCTTTTAATAAAGAACGCTGCAAAACAAAACGACACCGAAACAAACGAACGGCAAAACCTCACAAGCTGAGCACACACAGGCTTTGGGGCGCGCAGGTGATAGAAAACCGTTGCCCTTCCAACCGCTCCCCGTCTATCTGAGCTGGAAGCGGCTCTTCAAAACGAATTTCCAGCGAACGAGCACGTTGCGATTCGATGCCCTTTACGCCCACGTGATGGCCATCTTTGGCACGCGCGAACGTAACCGCCGCTTTCGCAAGACCCATAGGTCCGTGCGCCATGCAAATATCGAAGACGCCATCTGAGGGATTGGCGTTCGGGCAAATCGTAAAACCGCCACCGTAGGTCTTCCCTATTTGCACCGCGAACAAGATGACATCGGCGCGACGTTCTTGGCCGCCCTCAAGCGCAAAGTGCACCTCATGAACATCACGATGGTGACGCAGCTGCTCAATACCACTGGCTGCATACAGTGCTGTTCCCGTTTTTCCCGTACGACGCCTGCGCTCTACCGTATCGAGGGCAATAGCCGCATCAAGGCCAAACGATACCGTTTCACAGAAATGCTCACCGTTGCAAACGCCGGTGTCCACCAGTTTTCTATGGGTGTCTTTCAAAGCTTCAAGGGCCTTGTCCAACTGCAGCGGCATGCCCAACGTTCGCGCATAATCGTTTCCCGAGCCAAACGGGATCACGCCCAGCGCCGTTTGAGAAGCGCCAACGTTGCTAACCAGTCCATTGCACAGCTCGTGGACAAGCCCGTCGCCACCTAAGGCTAGCACCGTATCGAAGCCGTGCGCACCAGCCGCTATCGTTCGCGCATGGCCCGGTCGCGAGGTGAGCACCATTTCGAGCGAAGGACACTGCTCGAATGCAGCAACGCGCGCGTAAACACTGTCTTTTACCTTGGCCGCTTCGCCATTATGCGCCGCAGGATTAACCACCAGAAGCGTTTTGCCCCACGATTTGCCCATGCTTGTCATAGGTGCTCCTACCTTTCGCCCTCGCTCTCGCGAATATGCGAAATATGCGCCTGATCAACCAGCCAGCAGTTCGCGCGAAAGCGCTCTGCCGACTCGCGCAACGTGTACCCAAAGCCCTGGCTTTCCATGGCCGCCCGCACACCCCGCGGATCCTCCGGGTTAATCTGCGCGCACACATCCAGGATGTCGGCATCGCTTACCGAAAGGCGCTCATGGGCGAACACGGCATCAAGCGCGTAGCATTCGGTGAGCGTCCGATGGGTTTGTGAGACAACCGTCTCGTACAGCTTATCTTTTCCGCCGTTTTGCGCAACGAAATCATCCCATTGCGTCCCTTGCGCAGCAACCTGCTGGCGCAAATCGGCCAAAAACGTTTTGGAAGCCCCCATCAGCACCTCGGGCGAAATGCCCCCCACAAGGCGCGTGGCAGCTTCTGAAGCAGCAACTGTTCGCACGTAATCGTCGTAGCTTGCCCTGCGAACGCCGTCAAGCTGCGAAGCCATCAGCTCGCGCAGCTCTTCAACCGTGGAACACGAGGGGATGTTTTTGGCAACCCACGCATCATTTATGTTGGGTATCAAAGCACGCAACAGCGCATGCACGCTCACGGTGCCCTCATAGGTTTTAAGCTCAAGCGAGCTTCCATCATGGCTGGTTGCCGTAAACGAGAAGGTTTTGGTCTCCCCTGTTTGCATTCCCTCGATGTTGCGATCGAACTCTTCGGGCATCGCGCCGCTGCCCACCACATAGGTGCAGCGCTCGCACCCTAATTCTTTAATGGGGACGCCATCAAGTGAGCAGCCGAACGTGACGCGCACCGCATCGCCTGCTTTTACCGGACGCTGCTCATCGGTTTCCTCATAGGTTGCATATTCCTTTGCAAGCTGCTCCATCTGAGCATCCACAGCCGCCGCGTCATAGGAAAACGGATACACCTCAAGCTCAAGCGGCTCATATGTTGAAAGCTCGTACACAGGGCGCACGACAACATCCAGCGAAAAGCTGCACCCGGCGCCGCGTTTGATATCTACGCCCTCAGGAGGCGCCGGCGCAAACGCCGGATAGGCTCCGCAAGCATCAAGTACGAACGGAATGAGCGCAGCAACAGCCCACGGGGCACACGCGACATCCAGATCCGCGATTCCTCGCTGGCGTGCAGCCTCTGCAAACGATTGGTTATCGGCGGGCACAATGCCCATCTGCTGACAAAAATTTTGCTGAGCAATAGCGAATGCGCGCTCAACGTCTTCAACCGACGCCTCAACCTCAAGATGCAGCGTTGCGCCTTCCTGCGCCGTTTGCCTCAACTCCATACGTCCCTCTTTCGCTTCCATCATTCGATGGATTTCAAACTTTCAACCATATCGATGCGCGCGAGCTTGCCGCGCATGCCCACCAGCACCGCAACCGCAAACACAATGGTGAGCACAAACGCAATAACGAAGCTCGCCACATGAATGCTGCGCCCAAACATCACCTGGTCAACCTCGGCGGAAACAATAACGAATTCCTCAAGGTAAACGCCCAGCAGCAACCCCAGCGCACACCCGAGCACCACGGTGATCAAAATCTCGCGGAAAATGTACGCGCTTGTTTCGTTGCGCGTGAAACCCAAAACCTTCAAGGTGGCAATCTCGCGTACGCGTTCTTCGATATTAATGTTCGTGAGATTGTACAGAACAATGTAGGCCAAAAGCGCCGCCGCAATTATGAGCACGAACACGATAAGGTCGACGCTCCTGAGCATCGTTCTGTACGTGTTCATGGTGGCATCGTTGAACGCAAGCGTTTTCACGCCCTCATGGTGATAAAGCGAGTTGTCAAAGTTTTCGCGACCTTGTTGGCCGCCACCCGTTTCCACCAGCCACGACGACCAGGTGGCTTCTTCACCTACCGCATCGCGATACGCCTGATTGCCCACGAACAGATAGTCGTAGATATAGTTCTCGACGATGCCCGTGATGGTAAACGTATAGCTTTCGCTTCCCGCATTGCCCATGGCATCTTGAACGCTCACGTGCACGCTATCGCCCACCGAAAGGCCCAAAACACTTGCCAGCTTCTCGTCAACCAGTACGCTGTGCTCGTTGAAGGGAACCGGGGCATGGCCCACCCGTTCCCGCAGTGTCCACATGGAGGCAAATTCATCGGGATTGTTTGCCACCAGCAGCCCGACGCGATGATTGCGTCCGCGGGCATCTTGAGCGATAAGCGTTTCCCGATGGATGCTGGTGTAACGCGCAACCATCGACTCATCGTCCAAAACCTGTTCGATTTCGGCAATCTCTTGATCGGTCGCATCATCTTGGCGCGTAACGTCGGCGTTGAAATGAACGAGTTCCTTATATTGAACGTCGATGATGTCGTTAATGGAATCGTGCAAACCCAACCCGGTGAGCAGCAATGCCGTACAGCCCGCTATTCCCACAAGCGTCATGAAGAAGCGCCGCTTGTAGCGGAAAATATTGCGCATAGTAACTTTCCACGAGAACGAAAGGCTGCTCCACACAGGAGTGATGTGCTCGAGCAGAATGCGCTTACCTGCTTTGGGAGCGCGCGGAAGCATGAGGTTGGCCGGTTTATCGCGCAATTGCGAGTAGGCTGCCGCCGCCGTTGCCGCGATGGTGATACCGACACCCAAACCAACGGCCGCTGCGGTAATGCCCACGTCATAGCCCAGCGAATCTACGGGAACGTAGTAAATAATGGCGTAGGCAACCATGATAACCGCCGGCAAACTGGTGCCCAGCGCAAGCAGACCAACCACCGAACCCAATGCGCATGCGGTAAACGCGTACAGCAGATACTTCGAGGCAATGCGCATGCGCGAATAACCAAGCGCTTTGTACGTGCCTATTAAAATGCGCTCTTCGTCAACCATGCGCGTCATGGTGGTAAGCGCAACCAAGGCAGCCACCAGGAAGAATATGAACGGGAAGACACTCGCGATGTTGTCGATGCGCGAAGCGTCCGAGTCGAAGCTCACAACGCCCACGTTCTTCATGCGATCCATCACCAGCCACTCGGGACGCTCGATGGTATCGATCTCGCGCTGGGCATCATCGAGTGCTTCCTCGGCGTCGGCGAACGCCGATAGCGCGTCGGCTTCATTGCGCCGGTATTCCTCAACGCCTGCGGCATAGTCGTTTTTGCCCTGGTTAAGCTGGCTGTACCCATTGGCCAGTTGCGATTGGGCGTTTGCGAGCTGCCCCTGCGCATTCGCCAGCTCGTTTGCGGCAGCCTCACGCTGCTGTTCAAGTTGCGCCCGCGCATCGGCAAGCGCTGCGCGCGCTTCTGCAAGCTGAGTGCTTCCCGTATCAATTTGCGCTTGCGCGTTGTCAAGAACAGTTTGCTGCTGGGATAACTGCGCAGCCGCCGCATCCAGTTGCGTACGCGTGGCATCCAGCTGGGCTTGCAACGTGTCTATTTGCGCCTTCATGTCAACAAGCTGCTCGGGCGGCACTCCGGCGTCAATAAGACTTTGATACTGCGTTTTAAGGGCAGTCAGGTTCGCATGTGCGCTTTGCCAGGCGGCCTCTTGCTGCGCAAGCTCGCTCTTTGCCTGGTCAAGCTGAGCATAACCCGCACGCACTTGGGCCTGTTGCTCGTCAAGTTGCGCTTGCTGCTCCCCTATGAGCGCTTCGTTTTCGTCCAGGGTTTGCTGCGCTTGGTCAAGTGCCGCCTGGGCAGCCGCACGCTCTTGCGCAAGAGCGCCAACCCCCGCATTGTAGGAGCGCTGCGCATCGGCGAGCTGATTCTCGCTTGACGCAATTTGGGCAGCCGCATCGTTTAACTGCTGTTGGGCATCTGCAAGCTGGCCTTCAACGTCGCTGCGCTCGTCCAAGTATTCCTGGCGGGCACGATCAAGCTCACTTTGCGCGTCGCTGCGCAACTGATCTAAACGTGCTTGCTCACGGGTTTCGGCAAGTGCGTTCACGCGCTCGACCGTGGCATCTACCAGCGTTTGATATTCATCGGATTGGCTGAGCAGATCATTTGCACCCTTAACGGTTAGAAAGATCTCGGTGTAGGGATAGCTCTCGGCAAAGCTCGATTCCGTCACGTAAATGAATTCCTGGATAACGCCCGACCCCAACGAGGTGGTACCCAAGCTGGCGGATTCAACGTAATAGGGTGCGTGAACGGTTCCCACCACCGTGAACTGGCGCGTGGACAAAACATCGTCAAGGTCTCCGGTGGATTCATCCACGGTGATAACGTCACCGATGGAAGGTTTTGGCTCAAGCACCACATCAGCGGAAATAACGCATTCGCCTGCTGTTTCGGGCATACGGCCGTCAACCACAACCAGGCGATTCAGATACGCAGAAGAATTGCTTTCGTCGGCGGGCTGTTCCGTTTCGCCCGTAGCGCTGGCGGGAAGCGAGTGGATGCGGAAGGTGTGCTGCTTCTCGCCGATAGTGGCCAGCACGTCAGCTTCGTAGGCGCCCATAACTTCGTCGACGCCCTCAACCGAGCGCAGCACATCCACGTCTTCGTCCATAAGGCCCATCGTGGAAACAACGCGCACGTCCATCAGGCGCGTATCATCGTAATAGGCATCTGCAGCCAGGCGCATATCGGGGCCTGTCATGCGCAAACCAGCGAAAAAGCCCACGCCCAAGCCAACTATGGCAGCCAAAGCGGCAAAGCGGCCCACATTCCTTGTGACCGAACGTACCAGCTCACGTGTGAACGCGCTTCCCATTGACCCCTACCATTCAAGCTCAAGGGCCGATTTGGGGTGCTCGTTGATTTCAAGTTGCGAAACAGCGCCTTCGCGCACATGGATAACGCGGTTGGCAATTGCCGTGAACGCAAGGTTATGGGTGATAAGAACAACCGTTTTCCCCGTTGACGTGCACGTATCCTGCAGGAGCTTCAAGATTGCCTTGCCGGTGCGGTAGTCAAGCGCGCCCGTTGGCTCGTCGCACAGCAACAGCTTGGGATTTTTGGCCAACGCACGAGCGATGGCAACGCGCTGCTGCTCGCCACCGGAAAGTTGCGAGGGAAAATTGTCCATGCGGTGCTCAAGCCCCACCTGTTTCAGCACGTCATGCGCTTCAAGGGGGTCTTTGCAAATTTGAGAGGCAAGCTCAACGTTTTCGAGCGCGGTAAGGTTTTGAACCAAATTGTAGAACTGGAACACGAAGCCAATGTCGTATCGACGGTAGTACGTAAGTTCGCGCTCGTCGAATGAGCTGATGGTCTTCCCATCGAGCATAATGGTTCCCGATGTGGGCGTGTCCATGCCTCCGAGCATGTTGAGCAACGTGGTTTTACCAGCCCCCGAGGGGCCCACCACGCACACGAACTCACCACGCTCGATATCGAAGGTCATACCGTTGACTGCGGCCACCTCGACCTCGCCCATTTGGTACAACTTGTTCACATCGCGAAACTCTACGAAACTCATATGCCGCCTTTCGCACATTTGCTTCCCTATCATACACAAACAAACGGCGCCCGCAATTACGCGGACGCCGTTTGAAACCGTGTCGTTTTACAGACCGATTAGGAAGCGAAGATCTCGATGGTGTCGCCCTCTTTCAGGGTAACCATGGCCTTCTTCCAGGTGCGGGTAAGACCCAGCGGTCCGCGAACGCGCTTGACCTTGGGCTTAACGTTCAGGGTGTTTACCTTGACAACCTTCACGTTGAAGATCTCTTCGATGGCCTTGGCAATCTCAACCTTGTTGGCGTCCTTGGCAACCTCGAAGGTGTACTTGTTCTCCTCCATCATGTCGTAGCTGTGCTCGGTGATGATGGGGCGAATGATGATGCTGCGAGCGTCTTTCATTATGCAAGCACCTCCTCGATGTACTTGAGAGCTGCGGTGGTGATAACAAGGTTCTTGTTATCGAGCAGCTCGTAGGTGTTGATCTCGGTAGCCGGCAGGATGTTCATGCCGGGGATGTTGCGGAACGACAGGAACGTCTCGACGTCCTCGCTGTCGATGATGAGCGTGGTGCGACCCTCAAGACCAAGTGCCTTGCATGCAGCAACGGCAGCCTTGGTGGAAGGCTTCTCGAACTCGAACTTGTCAACAATGGTGAGCTGGCCATCAGCAAGCTTTGCGGAAAGCGCGGAGCGCATAGCAAGCTTAACCTCTTTGTTGTTCACCTTGAAGGCGTACGAACGGGGATGCGGACCCCATACCACGCCGCCGCCACGCCAATGGGGCGCACGGATGGAACCCTGACGAGCACGGCCGGTGCCCTTCTGCCTCCACGGCTTCTTGCCGCCGCCACGGACTTCGCCGCGCGTAAGGGTGTTGTGCGTACCCTGGCGCCAAGAAGCACGCTGAGCGCGCACGACCTGATGCATCACCGGTACGTTCGGCTCAATGCCGAACACGGACGCTGCAAGCTCGGCATTGCCAGCCACTTCGCCTTTCGCGTCTTTGATATCGATAGTGGTCATTTGTATTAGCTCCTTAACGGTTCGTTTCTTTAGGCCATACGTACGCGGACGATGCCGTTTTTGCCACCGGGTACCGCGCCCTTCACGATGATGAGGTTGAGTTCCTCATCGATGCGAACGACTTCGAGGTTCTTCACGGTAACGGTGTCGCAGCCCATGTGACCCGGAAGGCGAACGCCTTTCAGAACACGGGAGGGCGTTGCGCACTGGCCGATGGAACCGGGAGCGCGATGGAAGTGCGCACCATGTCCGCCAGGGCCGCCTCCGAAGCCGTGACGCTTCATAACGCCCGCGAAGCCTTTGCCCTTGGACGTGCCCGTGACGTCAACCTTTTTGACGTCGGCGAAAGCGGCAACGGTCTGCTGCTCGCCAAGCTCGTGCTCGGCGCCGGACTCAACGCGAACCTCGCGCAGGTAACGACGGGGCTCAACGCCTTGCTTTGCAAAGTGGCCCGCCATGGGCTTGTTGAGCTTGTTCTCTTTGATGGCGCCAAAACCAAGCTGCACAGCCTCATAGCCGTCAGTCTCGGCGGTTTTCACCTGGCACACGGTGTTGGGCTCAGCCTGGATGACGGTAACGGCCTGTACGCGGTCGTTCTCGTCAAAGATCTGGGTCATGCCCACTTTCTTTCCGAAAATAGCATTGATCATGTTGAATGCCTCCCCTTTACAGCTTGATCTCGATGTCGACACCAGCCGGAAGATCGAGACGCATCAGGGAGTCTACCGTGTTGGGGGTGGGCTCCAGGATGTCGATAAGGCGCTTATGGGTGCGCATCTCGAACTGCTCGCGAGAGTCTTTGTCGACGTGCGGTCCGCGAACGACGGTGAACATGTTGCGCTCCGTCGGCAGCGGGATGGGACCGCTTACTTTTGCACCGGTTTTCTGTGCAGTGTCCACGATAAGTTTCGTAGACTGATCCACTATCTCATGGTCGTAACCCTTCAAGCGGATGCGAATCTTTTGATTAGCCACTTGTAATCCTTCCAATTGAGCTTTCTAGCGTCCGCTTAAGAAGCGTTACCGCCGGCCTTGCTGATAATCTCGTCTGCCACGTTCTTCGGTACAGGCTCGTAAGAATCGAACTGCATCGTGTAGGAAGCGCGGCCTTGGGTGGTGGAACGCAGGTCGGTTGCATAGCCGAACATCTCGGACAGCGGAACCTTGGCAGAGATGATCTTGGCGTTGCCACGATCGCCCATGCCCTGAATTTGACCACGGCGGCTGGACAGGTTGCCCATAACGTCGCCCATGTACTCCTCGGGAGTTTCAACCTCAACGGCCATCATGGGCTCCAGGATTACCGGAGCAGCCTTCTTCATGGCAGCCTTGAAGGCCATGGAGCCGGCAACCTTGAAGGCAGCCTCGGAGGAGTCAACTTCATGGTAAGAACCATCGATGAGCTCGATGCGGATGTCGTTGACGGGATAACCGGCAAGTACGCCCGTGTTGAGAGCCTCTTGGATGCCCTTGTCAACCGAGGGGATGTACTCTTTAGGAACAACGCCGCCCACGATCTTGTTCTCGAACTCGTAGCCCTTGCCAGCTTCCTGCGGGTACAGGTTGATGACAACGTCGCCGTATTGGCCGCGGCCGCCGGACTGGCGAACGAACTTGCCCTGAACGTTGAGAGCGGGCTGAGTTGCAGTCTCGCGATAGGCAACCTGCGGTTTGCCAACGTTTGCCTCAACCTTGAACTCGCGCAGCAGACGGTCGACGATGATCTCGAGGTGAAGCTCGCCCATGCCGGCGATGATGGTTTGGCCGGTTTCCTGGTTGGTGGACACGCGGAACGTCGGGTCCTCCTCAGCGAGCTTCTGAAGGGCGATGCCCATCTTGTCCTGCTCGGCTTTGGTCTTGGGCTCAACGGCGATGTCGATAACTGGATCGGGGAATTCCATGGACTCAAGGATGATAGGTGCGTTTTCGTCGCACAGGGTGTCACCGGTGGTGGTGTCCTTCAGGCCAACGGCGGCAACGATGTCGCCTGCATAGCACATATCAACGTCGATACGCTGGTTGGAGTTCATCTCAAGGATGCGGCCGATGCGCTCGCGCTTGTCCTTGGTGGCATTTACCACGTAGCTGCCGGAAGCGAGCTTGCCGGAGTAAACGCGGAAGTAGGTGAGCTTGCCAACGAACGGGTCGGTCATGATCTTGAAAGCAAGAGCGGCAAACGGGGCCTTCTCATCGGAAGGACGCTCGTCCTCTTCCTCGGTGTCGGGCTTGGTGCCCTTGATGGCGGGAACGTCAACCGGGCTGGGCAGGTAGTCGACAACACCGTCGAGCATTTCCTGAACGCCCTTGTTCTTGTAGGAAGAACCTACGAACACCGGGTGAATCTCGCAGGCGATGGTGCCCTTGCGGATGGCGGCCTTCAGCTCTTCAACCGAGATCTCCTCGTCCATGAGGACCTTCTCCATAAGCTCGTCGTCGCAGTCAGCTGCGGTCTCGACCAGCTCCTGGTGACGCATCTCAGCCTCTTCGAGGAACTCCTCGGGGATGGCATCCATTGCCTCGGGATAGGTCATGCCCTTCTCGTCGGCCTTGAAGTCCCAAGCGGTAAGGGTTACCAGGTCGATGACGCCCCAGAAGTTGTCCTCAGCGCCCATGGGCATCTGAACGGCGATGGCCTTGGCGCCCAAGCGCTCATGCATGGTGTCGATGGCGCGGAAGAAGTCGGCGCCAATGCGGTCGTACTTGTTGATGTAGGCGATACGCGGAACGTTGTAACGCGTTGCCTGACGCCAAACGGTTTCGGACTGCGGCTGAACACCGGCAACGGCGTCGAACACGGCTACAGCGCCGTCGAGAACGCGCAGAGAACGCTCAACTTCGGCGGTGAAGTCAACGTGGCCGGGCGTGTCGATAATCTGGATGCGGTACTTCTTACCGTCCTTGTCCCAGTAGCACGTGGTAGCAGCAGAGGTAATGGTTACGCCGCGCTCCTGCTCCTGGACCATCCAGTCCATGGTTGCAGCGCCGTCGTGCACCTCGCCAATTTTGTGGGTTTTGCCCGTGTAATAAAGGATACGCTCGGTTGTAGTGGTTTTACCGGCATCGATGTGGGCCATGATGCCGATGTTGCGCGTATCTTTCAAAGGGGTTCTAGAAGCCATTATGCTTTACCCTTCCTAGAAACGATAGTGCGAGAACGCACGGTTCGATTCTGCCATCTTGTAGAGGTCCTCGCGACGCTTCACCGATGCGCCCTGACCCTCGGCTGCATCCATGATTTCGGCTGCAAGACGCTCTTTCATCGTGTGCTCACGACGCTTGCGGGAGAAGTCAACAATCCAGCGGATTGCCAGCGTGGTAGCACGACGGGAGTTAACCTCCATGGGCACCTGATAGGTTGCACCGCCAACGCGCTTGGGCTTAACCTCGAGCGTGGGGCGAACGTTGTCCATGGCCTTCTTGAATACCGACAGGGGATCCTGGCCGGTTTTCTGCTCTACGATGTCAAAGGCACCGTAAACGATGCTCTCGGCAAGAGACTTCTTGCCATGGAGCAGAACTTTGTTGATCAGCTGCGTGACCAAACGATTGTTGTACTTTGCATCCGGCTGCACTTCGCGGCGGATGGCTGCTGCACGACGCGGCATGTAATTCTCCTTCTTGATCCTGCGCGCTTCGGGGCGCCTTTGCACCCATTAGGCCTGTGGGACTCTTCCCCGTTTGCATGGCCCGCGCGACTTATTCTTTACTATTTAGGACGCTTGGCGCCGTAGCGGCTGCGTGCCTGTTTGCGGTTGTTGACTGCAGCGCAGTCGAGAGCAGCGCGGATAACCTTGTAACGGACACCAGGAAGGTCCTTTACACGGCCGCCGCGGATAAGCACCATGGAGTGCTCCTGCAGATTGTGGCCAATGCCGGGGATGTAAGCGGTAACTTCCATGCCGTTTACCAGGCGAACACGGCAAACCTTACGCAGTGCCGAGTTAGGCTTTTTAGGGGTGGTGGTGTACACACGGGTGCACACGCCGCGCTTCTGCGGATTGCCCTTCAAAGCCGGGGTCTTGCTTTTGTCGACCTGCTTTTGGCGGCCCTTGCGGACCAACTGATTAATTGTAGGCAACTTCTTCTCCTTCTTTTATCTTGCGTGGCCGCAGGCGCTTGCTTGCAGTAAGCGTCCGAGCCTCGCGTTGCTACCCAAAGTTGATACAATTGCAACGTGCCCGTTTCCCAAAAAAGCGCATGAAAAACCGGCATCGTTTAAGACGCGAAACGGAACTTTATCACCAGCCATCAGGCGTGTCAAACGCCACGCACCCGGGTGTATCCATTCCTCCACAATTACATTTTGCCTGTTCATAGGCTGTTTTATTGGATGCGCTCCACAATTCGTACGCATTACAGCGCATCCCGAAAAATATTTTCTTGGAAAAATGGCCCTGCGTATCAAGAATGAGCGGCCCTGCGCCCGAAGTACAGACGACCTTGCGCGGTGGTAACGAGCGGCCGGCGTCTACCGAGTTCGCGGCAAGCTTACGCATCAAGGATGCGCGCGGCAACCTGCTTTTTGCGCGAAATAACGCCGGGCATCCACGTGCCGCCCTCTCCCGTGCAGTTGATGTCGAAGGCGCGATTGACGATGCGTCGATCCCCCTCGCAAATGAACTGGCTGCCCTCGGCCAAGATATCGGTAACCATCAGCAGCACGAACACATACTTGCGCTCATCGCGCAAACGGCGCATGTAGGCGCGAATCTCTTGCTCACGCTGCATCACGGTGTCCAAATCAACCGTTTCGTGCTGGGCGATGAGCACCACGCCCTCCCCTATGCTGAATTCTTTCGAATCGGCCGCAACCAGTTCCTCAACGGGCGCATCGGAATCGCCGCCGCGCGATTTGAACACGTCAAGACCAAACTCAAGCGGATCGCGCCCGATGATGGCGCCCAAGCGCTTGGCCACTTCGCGATCGGTATCGGTGGTGGTGGGCGACTTCAGCATGACGGTGTCGGTCATAACCGCCGAAAGCAGAATCCGCGCTATGTGTTCGGGAATAGGCTCGCCTGCCTGCTCGAACTCGAGCGCCACGATGGTAGACGTAGAGCCCACCGGCAAGTTGATAAAGCGAATGGGATTAACCGTGGAGACGTCAGCGATGCGATGGTGATCGATAATTTCAACCACATCGGCCTCATCGATGCCGTTGGCAGCTTGACGCATTTCGTTGTGGTCCACCAAAATAACCTTGCGGCGCGGGCGAACAGCCACATCCGAGCGCGTCACAATACCGACGGCGCGGTTGTTCTCGTCCAGCACAATTGCCTCGCGCAACGACGTGGACATCAGCTCTTCAACCGCATCGCGTAACAGCGCATCTTTCTCCAACTTCAGCACATCAACTTCCGTGAGGTCGATGACGGGTTGGTCAAGCGAGGCAATAAGGTCGCCGGCAACCGCCATCTGGCTGGCACCCGTTTCAAGCAAATCGGTGGCGGCAATATAGCGCCACGCGATCATGCGGATGGTAATAAGGCCACGGCAGGTGCCGTCATCGTTGGTAACCACCAACGCCAACACGTTATGGCGACGAATGGCACGTCCAGCTTCCAACAAGCTGGCGTCAGAGCGAATAGTGAACGGATTGGGCGTCATAACATCCGAAACGCGCGCATACAAATTGCTGATGAGTTGGGGAGGCTCAATACCGCAGCGCTCGAACAACTTTGCCGTTTCCGGCGGAAGCGGACCCAAGCGCGCGGGCACGAACTCTTCTTTGGGCTCTTTGCCCGAACGCTTTGCCAGCTGGTTTTTAAGATAGGCGTACCCTACCGCCGAGCAAATGGCGTCGTTATCAGGATTCTTGTGACCAACAACAAACGTGGGCACCGACATGATTCCCCCTCAGAATTGCGCATGTGCGCTGTTTACCTCGAAGCGCCGTGCCATGCCGCACGATATGCCGCACCGGTTGCACGATACGTCACGCTGCATTGCACGATGTGCCGCCATTCTACGCGAAGGGGCACCATGCTTCCAGCCCCTACGATATTTTTACGATGGGAGCATAGTCCTTCAAAAGTTTTTTCGTTTGACCCAGTTTGGCGAAACGAACGAACAACGTATCACCATCCACTTTGGTAACCGTGCCGCGTCCGAACGTCTTATGGTTCACGGTATCGCCCACCGCAAACGTTTGCGCAGCGCCCGATTTCTTCTGTGCGGCATCGGTTGAGAAGCTCGAGCGCCCATGGCGCGCCCGCTCTCCCGATCCCGTGGCGCTTGAACGACCGAACACACGGCCCTCGCCCGCCTCGGAACCAGATCCGGCAATGCCGCGACGGCTGCCGCGCTTTTCCCAGCCTGTACCGGAAAAGCCCGCTGAGCCCACACCGGAGGTAACGCGCAGCTCGTCGGGAATCTCAAGCACAAAGCGCGACTGAGGATTCACCTGCGTTTGGCCGAACAGCTGACGGCGTGACGCACAGGTAAGATGCAGGTACTTGCGCGCACGGGTTATGGCAACGTAAGCAAGGCGGCGCTCCTCTTCAACGCTTTCGGCATCGCCAATAGAGTTCATGTGCGGGAAAAGCGTTTCTTCCATGCCGGCCACAAATACGCAATCGAATTCCAGGCCCTTGGAGGAGTGCACGGTCATAAGCGTCACGGCTTTGCCGTCTTCGCTGACACTATCCAAATCGGTACGCAGGCGCACCCATTCCACAAAGTCGGCCAGCGAATCGCCGCGCAAAACGCGCACAGCAACTTCGGGCTCCTCTTCGATTTCCAAGCCCGCTTGGGCAAACAGATCAATCTGATCGCCAGGAGCCACGTCTTGGAGCGCATCGGAACCTGACGCATTATCAAAGTCAGATGCCGCATCAAACCCCTGATCTGCGACAAATGCAAACGCTTCGTCAGAATCTCCCACGGCTTCGCGCGAGACAACCGTGGGAGCCTCGAACATCGCATCCTCTTCTTGATGCGTGTCCGAAAACTCGTCGACAACGCTCAAGAACTCTTTGATGTTCTCAACGCGCCCGCGGGCCTCATCGGTTCCCTCTGCTTCCAGGGCGGCAACCAAACCGCTTTCGTCGATGATGGTTTCAACAACGCGCCTGAGGTCACCCTCGTAGGTGCGCGCGTTCTTGATAATCGAAACGAACTGCGCGATGGCCTTGCGCGTGGCGGAGCGCAACGCTTCGTCAACAACGGCAAGCTCGGTTGCGCTCATGAACGAGATACCGCTTTCGCGCGCCGTCTTGTCCAGGTACTCGATGGTGGTTTTGCCGATGCCACGACGTGGAACGTTTATCACGCGTTTGGCAGCCATGTCGTCAGCAGGATTCACGATGAGCGTGAGATAGGCCATAACGTCGCTGATTTCGGCGCGCTCGAAGAAGCGCGTGCCGCCTACGATGCGATATGGTACGCCTGCACGCAGCATCATGTCTTCCAACATACGGCTCTGGGCGTTGGTGCGATAGAAAACGGCTATCTGGTTGTAGCTTAAACCCTCACCATGACGCTTTTCGATTTGGCCGGCAATCCAGCGACCCTCATCGCGCTCATCAGCTGCGGTGTACACTTGAATCTTCGCGCCATCGGGCGCATCGGTGAACAGGCGCTTCGACTTTCTGCGTTGGTTGTTGGCAATAACCGCGTTCGCGGCATTTAAGATGTTACCCGCACTTCGGTAGTTTTGCTCGAGGCGCACCGTTACGCAGTTGGGATAATCGCGCTCGAACTCCAAAATGTTGCGGATATCGGCGCCGCGCCACGAGTAAATGGACTGGTCATCGTCACCTACCACCATGATGTTGCCATGTTTGGAAGCCAGCAGGCGGCACAGCTCATATTGCGCGTGGTTGGTGTCCTGATACTCGTCTACCAGCAGATAATGGACACGATCTTGATAGGCCTCAAGCACATCGGGATGGTATTTGAAAAGCAAGTACGTGTACATGAGCAGGTCGTCGAAATCAAAGGCGTTCGCCTGGCGCAAACGCTCCTGCAAACGCGTGTACACGCGCGCCGCTTGCTTTCCCACCGGATCTTTTGCCGCATCGGCGAAGTCGTTTGGCACCTGCAACTCGTTTTTAGCGGTCGATATGCGATTGCGCAGCGCATTCAGCTGAAAGCGACGCGGGTCGATGTCCAGCTCTTCCATAATGTCTTTCACCAAACGTTTGGAATCGGCATCGTCGTAGATGGTGAAGTTTTCGCTAAAACCAAGCACCTGTGCATTCGCGCGCAAAATGCGCACGCACATGCTGTGGAACGTAGACACCCACATGCCACGGCCGTGCGCGCCAATGAGGCCGTTCAAACGCTCGCGCATTTCGGCGGCCGCCTTGTTGGTAAAGGTAATGGCCATTATCTCCCAAGGCGCAATGCCCAGGTCTTCAACCATATGGGCTATGCGATACGTAAGGACGCGCGTTTTGCCCGAGCCCGCTCCAGCAAGAACAAGCAGCGGCCCTTCCGTTTGCTCGGCTGCTTGGCGCTGTGGACCATTCAATACGCTTAAATCTACGGACATGTGCGCTTCCCTTCGTAACCGCATATCGGCAAAACACTTCCCCGCTGCGCGGCAAGCCGCAAACGAAGAAGCGGTGTGCAATCATATCACACCCGCAAAGCTGTGCCCCGCCCTCTTGGCTCCACTTATGAAAAACCCGCTTATGCGTTTTGCGTTTGGGCGACGGGTGCACATGACGCCACATTAGCACGCAGAGCGGCAGTGCAGCATGTTGCGCCAGGCCAACGTCACCTGCCCGCGCGCATAACGCGCCGCATACCGAAGCGATGGCTGCAACGCATTCCATACTGAAGCGGCGCCTGCAACGCATTCCATACTGAAGCGGTGCCTGCAACGCGTCGCGCACGTGGCCAACGCGCCGACCTGGCCGCTAGTCGGCTATAACGTTAACACTGATAGCGTTTTCGCGCAGATAATCAAGTATTTGCTGGCTGTAGCTTCTGTTGAGAGCCAGCACCAATCCTCTTGCCCCTTGCGCGAAAAAGCATATGGACTCATCGAAAATGCGAACGAAGGCAACGCCGTCCCACGGGACCCTTATGAGCGCAGAGCCATTTGAAGGCTGCGAGCCCGATTGTTGCACATCGCCCGTAGACTGTAAGTTGCCTGTAGGCTGCGAGCCTTCTTTTTTGAACTCGATGCCTTCTTTGTCGAAGATAAACACAGGCAACGCCGAATCGGCCATAAGAGATTCAACCATGCCATTCATCCGATGAAGCATGATCGCAGCGAGCACAATGCACGCAAGCATCACGACAATGGCAAGAACCGTAAGCGCATCGATGCCCCAAGCAATCGCCATCGCAACAATGACCGCAAGAAATATGGCGCACAACACAAGGTATACCTTGTTACGCTTGAACACATCACCGAGCTTGCTTCCGGGATTTTTAATAAGCTTGGAATACTGCACCGTAGCGCAGACCACTTCCTCGTAGTATTTACGAGATCCCCTTTGGGTTGCCTCTATCCTCATTACGCCGTTTTCCATGCGTCAACCCCTCTTAAACGCTTCGTTCATTTCATTATAGAAACCCGCGAGAACCCAGAGAGGAGTTAACTTCTAAAAACTGGCGGGCTTAATTCATGCGACTCGCAGCGGCCTGTTCAGTTGTTCTCAGTGCGCCCTTGCAGTGAATTCGCACGACGCGGTTCTCGTCGTTCTCGGATATTTTCTGCAGCTCTTCAAGGTAAGGCATGACAAGTTCGGGGCAGCGTTTTCCGAGGACCCGAAACATCTCGGGCGCCTCCATCCTTACCTTGTCGTTTTTATCGTAAAGGAGCCGTTCGAACACCGGCATGTGCTCGGTGTAAACTTCGGGTGTGCTCGTGGCGATGTTCTCGGACGCCCAGATGAATGCAAGCCTAACCTTCGCCTCGTCATCTTCAGCGAAGCGGAAGAGATCTGCCCAATACGGCTCTATTGCCTGGTAGCTGGCCCGCCCAATCCTGCCGAGGGCGTTAACGGCACGTTCGCGCAAAAGCGGAACGGAGCTATTCAGAAAGAGCGCTATCTTCGACACTTTCTCCCGCACCGATTGAGGATGCGTGAGACCCATCTCGCCGAGCAGCCAGAGCGCCTTCGCCTGGATTTTTACCGAGTCTTGGGCGAGCAGGGTCGAAACGTATGGGATGTTCTCCTCCCACTTGCTTCTGTCCTTGGTTAGCTGGCCCAGTTCCTTGTAAAGTTCCGATTCTTGCACTGCTGCTTCTCCTCGGTGTTTATTCTCTCGGTGTTTTAGACTCCCAACAGCAAAGATAGCAAGACTCCCGTAAACGAGAACGATGCATCTCTTTTTCCTCGCCTTCTCCCTGGACGCCGGAAAAGGCATACGCGAACATCAAGGAATCCCTCATAGCGGCCATTTTTTATAGGTCGCCCGTTAAAGCCTCTAAGATGAATTCATCGACCGTTTCGTACGGGTCGTCGCCACGCTCGGTGCGCCTCATCAAAGCATCCTTGAGCTCTTCGGTTGTGTACGGAGAATGATTCGCAAGGTACACCATCAGCCCCTTAGCCCAGCCGTTCGTGGCCTCATACCGAGCCTCCGCCAACATTGTCGCGTAAGGCTCTAGCAGCTCGAATGACCCGTCATCGTTTAGTGTCCATATTCCCTCGGCCATAAAAACCCTTTCCTATAGAGCGCACGCCTTCGTGTTTATCTGTTTCCCATAGCCTAAATTTTCAGACCTTCGGTTGCCGCGAAACTTCGGTTGTGGGCTGAAGTCCGGTTGGCACCGGACTCAAAACTCCAGTTGTGACCCAAAGTCCGATTGACATCGGACCCAAAACTCCAGTTGTGACCTGTTTTGAAGCGAAATCGCCGCTTGCGAAGTAGCTATTCTCTCCGATGCAGCTGTCTGAACTGGTGTTTTACATTAAAGCCAAAGATGCTTATCACGAAAACGGGTCACAACCGGCAATTTGCGTCCGGCGGCGCCATGCGAACGGGTCACAACTGGCGATTTGCGTCCGCCAGCACTTTCCAAGCCTCCGAAAACGAGCAAAAAAGCGCTGGGCCAATTTCTTGGCTCCAGCGCTTTTCAAGCGAATCGACGCTTTTTTGCGCAAACGCCTTACGCGTTTTCCTTCTCGAACTGCTCCATGTACGCCACGAGCGCTTTCACGCCCTCCATGGACATAGCGTTGTACAAGCTTGCACGCATGCCGCCCACCGAGCGATGGCCCTTGATGTTGGCAATACCGTGAGCCGGTGCCTCTTTGCAGAACTTGGCATCAAGCTCGTCGCTGCCGGTGATGAACGGAATGTTCATCATGGAGCGATCCTCAACGCGTGCCGTTGCCTTGAACAGCTTGCTCTGATCAAGGTAATCGTACAGAAGCTGAGCCTTCTCGCGGTTGCGTGCCGCAATGCCCTCAAGACCACCTTGGGCCTTCAGCCACTTGAACACCAGACCGCAAATGTAGATGGTGTAGCACGGCGGGGTGTTGTTAAGGCTTCCCTTGTCGGCGTTCACCTTCCAGTTGAGGATGGTTGGGGTACCGGGAAGCACCTCTTCGGTCACCAGATCGTCACGGGCGATAACAATGGCAACACCAGCAGGGCCGATGTTCTTCTGAACGCCGCCGTACACAACGCCGAACTTGGACACGTCCATGGGCTCGGAAAGGAACATGGACGACACATCGGTTACCAGCGGTACACCCTTGGTGTCGGGAAGCTTGTGGTAGGTGGTGCCAGTGATGGTTTCATTCTGGCAAATGTACACGTAATCGGCGTCGCTTGAGAACGCGATCTCGTCAACATTGGGAATGTAGCTGAAGTTGCCATCTTTGCTGGAGGCAACCACGTTAACCTTGCCGTACATCTGGGCTTCTTTGGCGGCCTTGTTCGACCAGCTGCCCGAAACAATGTAATCGGCAACTTTGTTGCGCATAAGGTTCATGGGGATTGCTGCGAACTGTGCCGTTGCGCCACCCTGCATGAAGATCACGCGATAGTTCTCGGGAATGACCAAAAGCTCGCGCAAATCGGCTTCAGCGTCATCCATGATTCCCTGGAATTCCTTGGAACGATGGCTCATCTCCATAACGGACATACCGCAGCCTTTGTAGTCAAGCATTTCGGCTGCCGCTTGCTTCAGCACCTCTTCCGGCAGCGTAGCCGGACCAGCGGAGAAATTATATACCCTGCTCATGTTCTACCTTTCCCGTAAATTCCAGTTTGCGCGCTTGCGAAAAAGTGCGCACGCGCCTGCGTTCAAAGTACTAGTAAGGAATATATCAAATCTTGGCCCGATGGGACGAAAACAACGCGAGCGCAACGGATATCACGCAAACGGTATTTAATCGCCGCTCATAAGCAACGTACGGATAATCCGATTGTTTATTCGCAACCCTTGTTTTAGAATTTATTGCGTGCGCATTTTTCACAGAAAAGCGCACGCGGCCTTCGCCGAAACATACGCATTCAGATGTAGTGTTATGAAGGATACTTATGGACCTCTCTTTCGCGTTCTTTTTGAGCCAACTTCCCGCCTATCCCTCACTCGCTATCATCCTGATACTCGTTTTGCTCGTAACCATTGTATCCGGCGCAACCGACGCCCCTAACGCCATTGCAACAGCTGTTTCAACGCGCTGCCTCTCTCCCACCGCAGCACTTATCTTGGCCGCGGTGTTCAATTTCATCGGACTGGTGGGCATGACCTACATATCCACCGCCGTTGCGCACACCATGTTCAACATGGTCGACTTCTCGGGAGACACCCGACAAGCACTACTAGCGCTCGTAGCCGCCTTAATAGGCTCAATTGGCTGGGGCGTTTTCTGCTGGTTCAAAGGCATTCCCGCCTCCAAATCGCACTCGCTCATCGCCGGCATCACCGGCGGTGCTATCGCCATGAACGGGTGGGCCGGCGTTGTGCCCTCCGAATGGGTAAAAGTAATCTACGGCATGCTTTTCTCGCTGGCTGCTGGCTTTTTGGTTGGATGGGCTGCCGTGCGCTTCGTTGAGTGGGTTTTCTCGCGCGTCGACCGTCGCAAAACGTCAACGTTGTTCGTAGTTACGCAGGACATCTGCGCTGCTGCCCTGTCGTTTTTGCACGGCGCGCAAGACGGCCAGAAGTTCATGTCCATCGCCATGCTGGGCGTCGCCCTTTCCTTCGGCATGGAAACCAACGGCAGCGCAGGATTCCCGTTCTGGCTTATGATCATCTGCTCGCTGGCCATTTCGCTGGGTACCTTGGTAGGCGGAAAGCGCATTATCAAATCGGTTGCCATGGACATGGTCAAGCTTGAAAAATACCAAGGTGTGGCCGCGTCAACCAGCACCATCATTACGCTGTTCATCGCCTCAATCACGGGCATGCCGGTTTCTACCTCGCACGCGTCAACGGCAGCCATCATGGGCGTTGGCGCCTCCAAGAACCCGCGCCATGTGAAATGGAACATCGCCAAAGACATGGTGGTCGCCTGGGTTCTCACCTTCCCCTGCTGCGGCCTCATTGGTTTCGTGCTGGCGAAAATCTTCATGATGGTGTTCTAAGACTCGCCGCTTCGCCAAACACTACGCCACCACTTCGCCAAGCACCGCGCCACCACTTCGGCAAGCGCCGCATCATCGCGGAACTAAGAACTGCGCCATCGCGGAGCAAAAAGGGCCCGTTCAACACTTCGCTAGGGTACCGATTCTACTGCAAGGTCACCGGAAGCTTTTGATAGCCAACCAGCACGTCAACCTGCGCCGAAAGGCCCTCTTGCGCAAGCACGGCCGAAAGCGCCTCGCGCGGCAACCGATAGGTGTTGTTATTCTCCGAAATGTGCATGGCAACAATGCCGCGGAGCTCATCCGAGAGCAAAGAGCGCAGCTCACTGGCCGCTTGATCGTTGCTTAGATGGCCACGTTCGGCCGCAATGCGGCGTTTCAGATACGCCGGATACGGACCATGCGCAAGCATGTTTGCATCATGGTTGGATTCCAACGCCAACAGCCGTACCCGCGACAGCGCCTCGTGGGCCTGCGGCGTAACAACGCCCGTGTCGGTCATGAACCCAACAGCATCCAGCTCTTGGTTAGCGGCGCATGCACCTATGCGAAAACCACACGAAAACGAAGCATCATGGGACGTTTCAAAGGGGTACAGCTGAAGTCCCGAAACACTGAACTGCGTTCCCGTTGCGAAACTACGCACATCAAGATCATCGGCGACAGCCGCAATATCGGCGCTTGCGTCCAAAAGCGTGCTGTTCACGAAAAGCGCTGGCGCTATCCCCTTCTTGGCAAGCCCTCGAACGACTACGCCAAGCCCCTTCGTGTGATCGGAATGCTCGTGGGTTATCGTGATGGCGTCAAGCTTTTGAAGGTCGAACCCTGTTTGCGCACAGCCTTCGAACAGGGCCTTTTTCGACACCCCGCAATCAATGAGCACGCCATGGCCCGTGCGGGTATCTTCGACAACAGTTGCGTTTCCCTTGCTGCCGCTGGCTATTACGTGCACTTTTAGAACAGGTTGCACCGATACCGCCTAATCCAGCTCACGAACAATGCCGCGCATCAGAGCAAGGAAGTCCTGCTCTGACGTTCGGGCCACTTCGAGCATGTCGTCATCGGCGGGATTGGCCCCGTCAATTCCGCAGGCCATATTCGAAATCAGCGAGATTCCCAGCACGCGCATGTCCACATGGCGCGCAGCGATTACCTCTTCCACCAACGACATGGCAACCGTATCGGCGCCCCATGCGCGAAACGCGCGAATTTCGGTTGGCGTTTCGAAGCTGGGACCGTACAAGCTCAGCAAAACACCCTCATGGGCGTTTATCCCTGCCATGCGGGCAACGTAGAGCGCAAGGCTTCGCAACTGCGGATCGTAGGCATCGAGCATCGAGAAGAACCGGGGGGCAAGCTTATCGGGCTCGGTGCCCGCAATAGGATTTCGGCCGGTAAAGTTGATGTGGTCGGAAATGATGCAAAAGTCCCCTACCTGATACGATTCGTTGATTGCACCTGCGGCATTGGTGGTGATAAGCGTTGTCACACCAAGGGCATTCAACACCCATACGGGAAACGCCACCTCCTGAGAAGTGTAGCCCTCGTAACCGTGCAGGCGCCCTTTGAGGGCAATTGCCTCAACGCCTTCGAACGTTCCGCACACAAAACGGCCCTCGTGGCCCGGCACGCTGCTTGAGCCCATGTAGGGCACCTGGGAAAAGTCAACCGAAACCGCATCCTCAAAGCAGTCGGCCAAAGGGCCCAATCCCGAGCCCAAGATAAGACCCAAACGCGGTTTGCGCCCCGCGAAAGCGCTGCGCAAATACGAAGCGGCAATGCTAATTTTCTCGCGCGAAATCTCTTGATCGATCACGATAACCCCTTCTTAGGCGGCGGGCGGGCAACTAGGCATCACGCAAACGCATGAACCAAGACACGGCTGCGCGTTTTTTATGCGTGCTGGCGCGCAAAGCGTGCGAGCTCATTTGGCTCGCACCAAAGCGCGCGTTTCGCGGCATGCGACAACTTTACACCGATGGCGATTTAACCGCCGTGAGAACGCGCGGTTTTCCCGCAAGATCATTCACCACGCGCACGTTTTCAAAGCCGGCATCGCACGCAAGCTCACGTGCGGAATCCAAACAGGTTTCGTGAAGCTCGACAGCAAATTTGCCGCCAGGTTTAAGCGCACGAGTGCACCAGTCAAGCAGCCTGCGATACACATCAAGACCGTCTTCGCCGCCGTCAAGCGCCAACTGCGGCTCAAACTGAGACACCTCGGGCGACAACGTTGCCAGCACTTCACGCGGAATGTAAGGCGGATTGGAAACAACGAGGTCGAAGCGACCCTCGTACACGGGATCGATGCCATCACCGATATCGCTTTTTACCAGGGTGATTCTGTCTTCAAGACCCAACGCGGCAACGTTTTCGCGCGCGAGGGCAAGAGCTTCGGCAGAAATATCGGCGGCAATAACGCGCACCGAGCTGTGCTCGTAGGCCATTGAACAGGCGACGCAGCCACTGCCTGTGCCAATATCGGCAACCAACAAGGTGTCGTCACCTTGCGGGGCTGCAACCTCTTCACGAGCAGCGCGCAGAACACGTTTGACGTCAGCATAGGCGTCATCGGCGTCGGAAGCCTCTTCCAAATCGTCATCAAGAGTGCCGTTTGCTGCAACCCCTTGCGCGAGCGCCTCAATAAAGCGGTCGTCAAACGAGCGCGGGCGTTTGGCGGGAGGCAAAAGAGACAACGCCTCGCTTACCAGCACCTCGGTTTCAGGGCGCGGAATAAGCACGCCCGGAGCAACCTTTACGGTTATATGGCGAAAAGCCGCTTGCCCCGTAATGTACTGAAGGGGCTCGCCAACGCCACGGCGCGAAACCGTTGAGCGCAACACGGCAAGCTCGTTGGCGCTCAGCTGGCGATCGAGATTGACGTAAAGCTGAACACGCGAAAGACCCGTTGCGTCGGAGAGCAACCACTGCGCCGACAAGCGAGGGTTTTCATCGCCTTTGCGTTCAAGATAACCCTGCATCCAGTTGAGCATGCGCCCAACCGTCCACACCTCTTCTTCCGCAGAGGCGTCTTTCGTTGATGCTGATTCGTTTATTGCCACAAGACCCACTAAACCGCTTGTTCGAGCTTCTTAGCGCGATCAGCTGCCTGCAAAGCCGTGATAACTTCGCCCAGGTTGGAACCAAGCAGAACGCCGTTGTAGGTTGCGTTGAAGCCAATGCGATGATCGGTCACGCGGTAAGTCGGAGGCCAAGCGGTCTTAG
>JAZQAV010000185.1:0-3122 GCA_045545435.1 Eggerthellaceae bacterium
GTGAACAGAATGCAGGCAATGCCAAAGATGGCCAGCCCTATGACGTAGCTGTATCCCGTAACCGCTTCGAACAGCTTTGCGCCGCCCACGAACTGAGCAATCATCGTCGTGGCGAAAAAGACTACCAGGATAAGCGCCGAAAGCGTCGCGAGAAGATCGCTCTTGAAGCGCGCACGGATAACGTCGATGATGGTTACCGCACCCAGCTTACGGCTAACAAGGGCCATTTTCTTTCCCAAGATGCCGTACAACAAAAACAGCGCGGTCACCTGAACGGTAGCCATGTACACCCAGCCCCAGCCAATAAACCATGCCTGGCCCGGACCTCCCACAAAGCTGCTGACGCTGCCATAGGTAGCGATAGTGGTCATGGCAAGAACAAAGGCGCCCAACGTACGGTTTCCCAAAAAGTATTCGCTGATAAAGCCACCTTTTACGGTGTCAGACTGAGCTTGGCGCCGCGCGAACACGGCAATTGCCAAGGCGAGCACAAGAAAGAGCGCAACGGGCAGCAAACCCGCGATTCCAACTGCGTTTGCGTTACTCACAGTCAGCCTCCTTCTTTGCCGAAACGGCCGAAAGCTCGGGAGCATCATCAAGGTCGAAATCAACGAAAACGCGTTTGGCGAGCACAACCGCAACCACGATCGAGCAAACCCACGTTCCCACGGTGCCGCCAACAACCCAAAGCGGCGTATGGAATATCGTGACATTAAGGCCCGAAAGACCGAAGCCGCACACAATCCAAACCGCGATAGTTATCAAAAGGGCCACAACCGTTGCCAGCGCCTCACGATTGGCCTGTTCATGCTTTTGCCTGTACGAAAACACGTTTTTCCTTCCGCCGTGCAATCTAAATGCTCTCGCATTATATCGAGAGCTCCCCTCGTGCATGGTGATTTATAATACTTTGTAGGGTTCTGTAGGGTTCTATGGAGGGCGCATGCATCTGAAGATTCAAAAACGCCAAGGACGGGAGTATCTCTCCGTTGTTCAAAACTATCGACAAAACGGCAAAGTAAAATCTCGCACGATAGAAACGATTGGTTATGCGGATACATTCAAAGATAGCTTCCCTAACCCTGTTGAACATTTCCGCGCTTACGTCAAAGAGCTCAACGACACCGCAGCAAATGGAGCGAAACCCATCGGGCTCACCTTCAACGCACAGGACGAAATCGATCGAACCGCTACCCCACCTGCGCGTTTGGGAGCCTCAATTGCCCTTGGCTGCCTTGACGCTTTAGGTGTGCACGAATGCTTCCAAGCAACCCCACAAGACGGCACGGACTACAGCATCAGGGCGGTTTTCGACATGCTCGCAACCGAACGCATGATGCACGCAACCAGCAAGCGCGAGGCATGGACCGCGCGCACTTCGTTTCCGCGGACATGCGACGTTACGTACGCACAGGTGTACGCGGCCCTTCCCCATATTGCGCACGAAAAGGAGCAGCTGTGCGAAAAAGCGCTGACAAGCTGGAGCGTTGTTGGCGGCGAACCCCCTATGGGGCGCATCTTTCTTATTTGCGGTAGCTACTCGTTTCCCGTTGACGGCGGCGCCTTGCGCGCAAGCGTTGCCGTAGCGCTGGACAAAGACGGCATGCCCCTGAGCTATTGCGACACCCTTGGCCGCCTTGAGCCCGCATCGTTTCAAGCTATGAGCAACACCTTGAAAGAACGCTTGGGCGCACGTCGGGCCGTTGTGGTCGCGGGCGGCCTGCGCGACGTTGGACCCACCATGCAAGCATTATCCTCAACCGGCGACGGGTTTGCCCTGTACCAGCGCGACTTTACGAAGGACCCCCACCTTGCCGCATGGGCCGAAGACGAAAGGGGCTACACCTCTATGAGTTCGGGCGTTCACCTTAAATGGCGAATTACCGAGCGAACATTGCCCAGCGGCAGCACTCTGCCCGTAAAGGAAGTGGTGGTACGCGGAGGCGGGTACGCAACCCGCTACAGCCATGCGCTTTTAGTTACGAGCGAACTTGACATGAGCGCGGGAAGCATCGTGCAACTCTACCGCGAGCTTTGGCGCCAGGCGGAGCCGTTTCAGCCGCTTGAAGCCGACTTTTCTTCGATGCCCTATTCCGTTGAAGCGCTCGATCACATTCAGGCGCACTTTGCCATTTGCTATGCGGCGTTCTTCGCGCTGCGCATGTTGCGTTGGAAAATGGGCTGGAAGCACAACGCAGCCGATACCGCCGACGCGCTCTTGCGCATGGAAGGTGTCCACCTTCAGCAAAACTACTACCTGTTCAACTACCGCAGCGATGTCACCGACAACATCGAACAAGCGGTGGGCATGACGGTTGCCAGACGTTTACGCACGCGCTCTGAGCTTCGGGGGATACCCAAAATAGTGCGCGAATCGTTTACGAACTAAAGCCGAGCATCTATGATGAACGAAGCAAAGCAAAGCGTGAGTCTGCAACCGCGCACGCCCGCATACCCGAACGCTCGCGCACAATCGCATTCGCGTATGCGTACGCGTACGAACGCAGAGTAACCAGTCGAAAGGAGCCACCATGCTGGAAATTGGAACAACCGCTCCCGATTTCACCCTGCCCGACCAAAATGGAACGCCCCGATCGCTCTCGGATTATCGCGGCCAAAAGGTGGTGCTGTACTTTTACCCCAAGGACATGACCTCGGGCTGTACAAAGCAAGCGTGCCTTTTTGGCGACCTGTATCCCCAGTTCCAAGAAAAGGGCGCGGTGGTTATAGGCGTGAGCAAAGACACCGTTGCCTCGCACAAGAAGTTCGAAGAGAAATACGGGCTGCCCTTTATTCTGCTTTCCGACACCGAAAAGGAGGTACTGGCTGCCTACGACGTGTGGAAAGAAAAGAAAACCGCAGGCAAGGTGTCCATGGGTGTTATTCGCACCACCTATCTTATCGACGAGGAGGGCATCATCGTTAAGGCCCTGGGCAAGGTAAAAGCAGCTGAAAATCCTACAGATATGCTGGAAGCTTTGGCATAGCCCCAAGGAGACGTTTGTGAGAATAATCATCTCGCCCGCAAAAAAGATGGTGGAAGCCGTCGACGGTATCGGCTGGAATAGCCCGCCCATCTTTGTTGAGCGCGCCGGCCAACTTAAAGATTGGATCTGCAACCT
>JAZQAV010000186.1:0-2444 GCA_045545435.1 Eggerthellaceae bacterium
CGTAAAGAGGATAATCAGTGTCATAATGGGGTTACTTGTTCCCACCGCTGCCAGTGCATCATTGCTGACAAAACGCCCCACAATAATACTGTCCACCGCATTATAGGTTAACTGCAAAAGATTCCCCATAATCAGAGGAATCGTAAATTTAATAATCAAGGGGAGTATGGCTCCCCTTGTCATGTCCTTTGTCGTACTCATCCGATAATACCACTTAACTCCTGATAAAGTCTCTTAGCATAGCTGTCCGTCATACCACAAATCGAATCTGTCACCAGCAGGAGACGAAGATACAACTGCTCCCGCTCCGACTTATCCTTACTGTAGGTACGGTAGATTGCCTTATAATTATCAGAAATCAGACTCATAAGACGCTCCTGCACAGAGGTCATCTTCTGATCCGTGTCATAAATAATGGCTGCACCTACAAACCTTTCTAAAAGGAAGTACATATTGGTCTGAGCTGCAATCTCCAGCTTATAAATCGTATTGGTTGTAAAGGCATAGCGATACGCAATATCTCGGTCGTGCGTAACCATCACAACCAAACGCGTCTGGGCTATGCGCGCCAGCAGGTCCATAACCTGCCGGCCGTTTGCGCTGTCAAGCGACCCCGTGGGCTCGTCGGCAAGCACAATCTGCGGCTCTTTCACAATGGCCCGCGCAATGGCAACACGCTGCGCCTGACCGCCCGAAAGCTCATTGGGCATGCGGTCGGAAAGCTCTTCGATGCCGCACTGGCGAAGCGCTGACAGCACGCGTTCGCGCTCGTCGTCGAACGGCACGGCCGCGCTCTCAGAAGACGCACCTTTCCCGTCCAAAGCCGCAGCCCCGTGGCCCGAAGGTGCATGCGCATCATCCGAAGCTGCAGCCCCGCTCTCGGAAGACGCGCCCTTTCCGCCAAGGCGCACGCGCCCCGCCTTCAACGCGGCACTCTGTGCGCCTTTTTGCGCCTCATCGCCAAACGCCAGCGCAATGCGCACGTTATCGAACACCGTCAGGTAGTCAATTAAGTGCGCATCCTGAAACACAAAGCCCACCAAATTGGCCCTATAGCGGTCCCATGCAAGCTCCGAAAAGTCCGCAAACGATGCGCCCTGCATTTCAAGGTCGCCCTCGAACTCGCGGTCAAGGCCGCCGATGATGTTCAGAAGCGTGGTTTTTCCGCACCCCGACTTGCCCAAAACGCACACGAGCGAAGGCGCCTCAAGCGACAGGTTGATCCCGTCAAGCACCGTTTGCTTAACGTCACCCGATTCGTATGATTTCGCAATTGATCGCAGATGCAGCATAGAGGGCCTCGGCAAAAGCATAATGCCCCACGGCTGTTGTGTGCAGCCGCAGGGCACCTATCGACAACTTAGTTGTTACTTGATGTACATCCTGTTCAGAGTGTCCGCGTTGTAGAACGCGCTTATGCTCTCGTAATTCGTGGGGTTGTCAACGGCCATTACCACCACGGCGTAGCCATCGAACTGGATGGAGATAGCCATTGCATACAGCTCGGCATCCATGAACTGACCAAACGCAACGCTTTCCACACCACTGTGCTCAAGGCTTTCGATGGTAGAGGTCATCGAACGCACCGTGCTGGCAACCGAGCGACCACCGGTTTGCTGGGCAATACTCACCATTTCGTCAAGGTAATCGACAACGCTTTCCATCTTCACGTCCGAAACAATTGCATGCTTGGTGCGCACGCCCGCGCGCTCAACAAGCTTTGCAACCTCGTCGTTGGTAAGGTCGTTGTCAACAACAACCGTGGCGTACACCGCCAAATGGCTGGGGTCATTTCCCTTGCCAAGCTGATTGGAAAGCGATTTAACGGCATCTTCAAGGCTTTCGTCGGCAAACGAAACAAGCGCCCATTCACCGTTGATCTGCTTTGCGATGTCAAGGTTGATAACGTCGTCGATGTCGCTGATGCGGTTCTTTTCGATATCGGCGCTTAAATCATCAAGATAGGTTGCCATCTTGTCGGATGAAACGTACACGGTTACGCCGTCAAGGTCCATAGATTTGGGCAAGCTCTTAAGCGCCGACTGGTTGTCGGCGTCTTTGGGCGAAGTAAGACCCGTGAAGTTGATGTTGCCGCCGCCTGTGCCCGAGCAATTGGGAATTACCACCAGCACCAGCAGCAAAATAACCGCCAGCGCTGCCACCGCAACACCAATGATGAGGGGCATCTTGTTAGAACGCTTGGGAGCAGCGCCGCCATATGCGCCCGCGGCGCCAGCAACAGGGGCGCCAACCGGTGCGGCGGCTGCAGGGGCTGCATTAGGTGCAGTTGCAGGGGCAGCATTAGACGCGGCTGCAGGTGCAGCATTAGACGCGGCTGCAGGCGCGGCTGCGGCAGGTGCGCCAGCTGCAGGGGCCTGCGCATCTTGACGCGCGGGCGGGGCTCCGCAACCAGCACAAAATGCTGCGTCATCGGCATTTTGCGT
>JAZQAV010000187.1:0-16633 GCA_045545435.1 Eggerthellaceae bacterium
CAACGGCTATGCGGGTTTGGTGATACCGCGAAGCGGGCTTGCCATCAAACACGGCATATCGCTGGTCAACGCACCTGGCCTCATCGACAGCGGCTACCGCGGCGAATTAAAGGTTATTTTGATCAACCTCGACCCAAGCGAGCCTTTCACCATAATGCGCGGCGACAGAATAGCGCAGTTGATGATGGTGAAAATTCCTGTCGTCACGTTAGAGCCAGTGGATGCGCTGCCGAACTCACAGCGTGGGGAAGGCGGTTTTGGCAGCAGTGGAGTTTAAAACAACGCATCAGCCAACCTCCAAACAGCCTGTCAGCCAAACAAACACGTATATATCGACCGAACAACCACGCATACCGCGCACTCAACGGTTGCATAACAAATATACGCCCAACTGTTCAAGCGCATGGTGTGTTCTGTTTTAATCATTCTGCAGGGCTGCAACTGAATGCTACGCAGCAAGATTTAAACTTTGTCTTAACCAAACGCCATCGGTCGAGCATCGAGGAACGCATGTCCATCGACAACAGAAACGAAGATACCACTAACGCCAATCAGGCCAGCTGCGAAACACAGCAGATGAGCGCACAGCACGACAACGGGCAATCACCTGACGCCCAATCATCTATTGCTCAGCCCGAAAGTGCACCCAAGTACGATGCCCAACCGACAAACACTCCTGTAAGCGCTGCTCACGCGCCGAACGTGCCCGCGCTCGACGCTCAGCCACCTTTGCAAAACAACGCACCCGCCGCAAAGGCGAACGCGTCCTATTCAAACGAGAGCAATCCAGCCCCCATGCCGCCTACCAACCAGCAAGGGCCTATACCTCCTGCTGGTTTCACCAGGGAAAACAGAGGCGTGCAACCCAATCCGCAGCAAAATGGCACCCCATATCCCACGGAAAACGCTGCGGATGGCAACACCCAAAGCATTTACCAAAACACACAGAATTCTCCTGAGGGCCAAAACCAGCCTCAACAAATGCCGAATTTGCCACCCATTGGTCAGCAAGTCAAATTGGAAGACCTCAACCTTGACGAAGAAACACTCGACCAATTGGTACGGGCCCGCAAGCTTGCCATGCTTGCCTGCCTTGCTTCTGCGATTTCATTTTTTATAGGTGGCATTCTTTTATGTTCAGCCGCCCTTGCAGCAGGCATATTAAGCTACACCAGGTATTCTGCCGTCTCGAGCAAGATCAAAAACAACGACGAGATGCAACGCACATACAAGCGCATGGGCATAGTTGCCGTCGCCGTACCTGCTGTGACCCTTGCCATCAACGTCTTCACGTTTATCATGATATACCCCTTGGTTATGGAAGCCGTACAAACGGGATCACTTGACCAGCTCTTTTCTGCTGGAGGAGGCACCACGGGCACTTCCGGCGGGGGAACAACGAGCACATGGGGCTAATATCTGTCACGTGAAACGCATGATACTGCGATAGTACATTTGTTCGTTTTTTTGATTTAATATACGAACACTCGAACATTTGCATACATTTGTTCGTTTTTTAGAACAGAACATAGTGCGAACCAAAACGTTTGATTCGCGCATCTTGAGAACAATTATCCAGGTTCGTTCCTTATGGACAATCAGCCAATCCAGGCAGCGTTCAGGCAGCTCTGGAATAACTCAATAATGTCAAACCATACAAGCAGCGAAACACAGCGGACGTCATTTTAACAGCGTACGTGAGAAACCACCAAAAGCAGACACCCGCAGCAATCACGCGCTAAGTGAAATGAATCCCAAGCGCGCAGCCAATGAGACGTTTTGTAAGCCTCACATGATTTCATGCAGACTGTTACACCTTGCATGGTTGGTTTTCAAACCATCGAGAACGATCGGGTTAATAAACCAATTTAAGCGCACGAAAGCACAGAAGGATATCTCAGGTAGCATAAGAGCAGCATCTATATGCAAGAATTCCGAAGCGCGCAACTGTTTTACCAGGCAAAAACGACTGATTTCGCGACTACTTATACCTTCTGCAATTCATTATCAAAATATTGATAATATATGTTATGTAAACTTGATAAGAGAATAACGCTGAAACCGCGAAAAAGGGCATCCCCTCCCACAAAAACCCTCTACTGGTTTTGATTGGATTCCAACACGCTTTCGTAAAGGCTGTACAAATGAGGAAGCGCCTTCTTCATGCTCACAGGCTTTCCCGTAGACGTTGTTACCAAGCAATGGCTTGTTGTTCCGGTTACTGCAGGCTTCCCTTTTTGTCGCGCAACTTCATTTGCGTATACGTAATAGGTGTATTCAACTTTCGTCGGCTTAAGCGCGCTGATCCATGTTTCAACAATAGCTTCGTCTCCGTAACGCAACGGAGAAAGATACTTCGCAGACACCTCTAATACCGGCGATACGTATCCCAGATCCTCACACGCCGCCCAATCGAATCCCTGTTGCGCGAGAAAATCGGTTCTCGCTACTTCGAAATACACGAGGTAATTCGCATGGTACACAACGCCCATCTTATCCGTTTCGGCATACCTTACTTTTATCGCTGTTTTCGTACGCATGTTCGTATTCCTTATTTGGGGGCTGCAAGTCATTTGATGTAGAATGAAATCATATCAGTCAAACCGAATTCATAAGGATCTTTCATCGTGCAAACGAAAACTCGTTACGGAAAATTTACGTTCAAGATGGCCCTTCAGATTGCGGCTCCGCATACCTGGCCCGCCTCGTTGCTGCCCGTGCTTTTTGCTTCGTGCGCTGCCGCGGTTTTGTACCCACCGCTTTCCGTCTCAACTGCGCTCATCTGCCTTGTTATCTCTGTCCTCATGCAAGCTGCGGTCAATACCTTCAACGATTACTACGATTACGTAAAAGGCACCGACTCCGACGAAGACAACGTTGACCCCACAGATGCCGTGTTGGTTTACAACAACGTCAATCCGCAATCGGCCCTTCACCTTGCAATTGGATTCTTGGCGGTGGCTTTTGCTTTGGGAATTTACATCATCGTGCGCGCAGGCTGGATTCCTCTGGCAATTGCTCTGGTAGGCGCGTTTTTCGTTGTCACCTACTCAGCAGGAAAAACACCTATTTCCTATCTCCCTATTGGTGAAGTGATCAGCGGATTTGTAATGGGGGGCCTCATCAGCCTCGCAACCTTCCAAGCACTCACCTACCAGCTGAATTGGCTTGTTTTGGTATGGGCTATTCCGCTCATCATCGGAATTGGTCTCATTATGCTCACGAACAATACGTGTGATATCGAGCGGGATATACCCGCAAACAGAAAAACGCTGCCGGTGATCCTTGGTCGCGAACGCGCACGCGTCCTGTACCATGTGCTGGCGTTGATCATGATTGGCTTTGCCGTACTGGCGGTAGGAATCTGGTTCACCGCGGGATTGGTGGTGGTCCCCTTCATGCTGCTTGCTTGCTATCCTTTTGCGCTTGCCCTGTTCAAGAATCCGCTCACGCAAAAGACGCGCATACAGGCTATGTCGCAAATCCTTACGCTCTACGTCATCGTGACTGCTTTTTACGCGCTCGCAATTCTTGCCAGTGGCTATCCCCTCGCGCTTTAATCACTGTTGCAAAGGATATCGATTACCGAGCACCATCTTCGTACCAGGGAATTTGTATGACACCCTGCCACGCCGCACGCGCTGCTTCCTGGTCGAAAACTTCCAGCAGCTCTTCGGCCCATGCAGGTTCATCAACGTCTATGAGCCCCGTTCGGTAAGCAATGCGACCGAGCACTCCCCTCGCGTCGCCAAAGCTTTCCATAAGCGCATCGATAGAAGCATCGTGGTCGCGTTTGGATAAGCGTCTATCTTTTTGAGCGACCAAAAGAGGCACATGACCATACGAAGGATGCGCCACGCCCAGCACTTCCTGCAAATAAAGCTGCTGCGGAGTTGAAGTTATCAAATCGACACCGCGGACAATATTGGTAATGCCGCTCGCAGCATCATCCACCACAACCGCCAATTGGTACGCAAAAGCACCATCTGAGCGTTTTACCAGGTAATCACCACATTCATGTGCGAGATTCTGGGAATACGGCCCTTGGAAGATATCCGTGAATGCAAAGATGTTATCAGGGACGCGAACGCGCCACGCCGGCGTGCGCTGCGCCGTCCTGCGTGCGATCTCCTCTTTTGTAAGGTTTCGACACGTTCCCGCGTATACCAGCTTCTCTCCCCTATGCGGCGCCGATTGAGCATGCAACTCTGCGCGCGTACAAAAGCAGGGATACAGAAGATTTGCCTCTGCCAGTTTTTCGAATGCCCGCTGATAGGCTTCGTCGCGATCGTGCTGATAATAAGGGCCCTTATCCCACGTAAGTCCCAGTTGCTCGAAATCACGTTGCACCTGGTCAATATAGTGTTGTTTCGAGCGCTCGCGATCAAGGTCTTCAATGCGCAGAACCATCGTTCCGCTGCTTTTGCGCACCACCAGCCAAGCGACAAGCGCAGCGAAAATGTTCCCCGCGTGCATTCTACCCGTTGGGCTGGGCGCAAAACGACCCACCAAAGGCGTGCGCGCCGAAGCATCTGCTCCAGCGCGCTTATCGTTATTCGTACATATTTCGCCAGTTAGCGGCAATGTTTCCGCTTACTCCGCACAACCGCGGGCAAAGGCGAGCCCCAAATCAAATGCCTTGAGGTTCGCATCGATGGTCTTAGGCGGAACGCGCTTGGCGATAACTGTTTTCCATACGTCCTCGCCAAAGCCCAACGTTGACTCCAGCGCCCCCAGCAGCACCACGTTCTCGGTTTTCACGTTGCCCGCTTCCTTTGCAAGCTCAATTGCGGGAATAACGGTTGCGTGCAACGCGGCAAGAGCGCCCTTTGCGTTAGCGGGCATAGAAGCGTTTCCGCATGCCACCGGAAGCGGCTTGATGGTTTCATCGGCAACGAGCAAGTAGCCGTCCGTTTTAAGATATTCGATGTTGCGCAGTGCTTCGGTAGTCTCAAAGGACACAATGCAATCGGTATCGCCCAAATCGGCCACCATCGATTGCACGTTTTCGCCGTAGCGCACAACGGTTGTCACGGCGCCGCCACGTTGCGCCATACCGTGAATCTCCGACACTTTTACCTGATAGCCAGCCTCACCCGCCGCGCGCGCCAGCAAATCAGCTGCCGTAATGGTGCCCTGACCACCTACACCGCAAAGAAGAACTGTTTTTGCTTGAGACATTATCGTCCTCCATTCGCAGAATCAATTTGCTGGATTGCGTTGAAGTTGCAGTACTGAGAGCACTGGCCGCATCCGCAGCACATCAAGGGATCGATAGCGGCAATACCGGTTTCTTTGTCGCGAGAAATAGCCGGGCAACCCAACGAAGCGCAAACGCCGCACGCCTTGCAATCGCCGGTAACGTAGTAATACGGCTTCACAACGCGCTCCAACAGTTGACATGGCGCACGGAAGACAATAACGGAAAGCTCGTTTGCTTCGTCTTTGGTAGCCGCTCGCAACGCCTCGCGCACCGCTTTCATATCATGCGGGTTCACATAGTGGACATGCTCGACGCCTATAGCCTTAAGCACGCCAACCAGGTCAAGCTCACGGCTGGGACGATGCTGAAGTGTTTCGCCATTGAAAGGATTGCCCTGACGGCCCGTCATAGCGGTGGTGCGGTTGTCAAGAACGCATACCGTACCGCAGCCCTTGTTGTACACCGTCGAAATAAGCGATGATAAACCGGAGTGAGCAAAGGTTGAATCGCCGATAACGGCAACAATCGGGCGATGCTCGGATTGGGCCAACGCCAATTCGAAACCATGGGACATGGAGACGGATGCGCCCATGTCAATGCAGGTATCCATAGCTGCAAGAGGAGGCAGGGCCCCCAACGTGTAGCAGCCAATATCGCCGGTAACTATCGCTTTGATGCGCGAAAGCTCTTTGAACACCAAACGGTGCGGGCAACCTGCGCACAGCGCCGGGGGACGTCCGGGCACATCGGAAGGCTTAGAAGCATGCTCGGGCAGATCGAAGCCGAAAGAACGGCGGATAATGCCGGGAGAAAGCTCGTCGTCAGCAGGCAAAGCAACCGCAAAATCGTCAAGCGCAATGCCCAGCGCCTTCACCTGGGTGGTAAGGTACTCCGATGCCTCTTCAACTACGTAAACACGCTCAACGCTGTTCGCGAATTCCGTTAAAGCCTTTTGGGGCAACGGCCAAGAAAGACCGATTTTGAAAATGGATGCATCGGGCAACGCTTCTGAGACGTACTGATACGCAGCACCCATGCAGATGATGCCAATTGACGAACCCTTGCGCTCAACACGGTTGAATGCGCACGTTTCCGCCCACTCCTGAAGCTCCTTGACGCGCTGCAACTGCACTTTGCGACGCGGCTTGGCATACGCGGGCATCATCACCCATTTAGCAGGATTGGTTTCGTAGGGCTTTTGCTGATAAGCAATGCGCTCGCCCACCTCAACAGGCGTCTTCGTGTGCGAAATGCGCACCGTTGAACGAATGAAGAACGGAACGTCAAACTTCTCGGAGCACTCGAAAGCCGCTTTGGTGAATTCGAGGGCCTCTTGAGAATCCGATGGATCCAGCATGGGGATGTGCGCACCTTGCGCGTGCCAATGCGAATCCTGCTCGTTTTGCGAGGAGTACATGCCCGGGTCGTCCGCTGCCAGGATTACGAAGCCGCCGCCAACGCCGGTATATGCTGCGGTGTACAGCGGGTCGGCGGCCACATTCACGCCCACCATTTTCATAGTGGACAGCACGCGCGCACCAGCAGCCGATGCGCCAACGCCCACTTCGACGGCTACCTTTTCGTTGATGCACCACTCGGCATACACCTCGTCCATTTTCGCGAAGGCTTCAAGCGTTTCCGTTGAAGGAGTTCCGGGATAGGCAACGCCAATGGTTGCGCCCGCCTCCCAAGCGCCTCGCGCAATAGCTTCGTTTCCCGACATCAGTTGCATGTTACGACCATCCCCTCTAAACGACCACCAGTGGTCATGCTCTTGATTTCGATAATCTCACAGCTTTCGTGAGTCTGCGCTAACATTCTTGGTAAAGGAGGCAGAACTCTCCGATTTGGATAACATCGCCATCCGCAAGAACGCGCTTGTCAACACTATGGTTGTTAACCCATACCCCATTGAATGAGTTTTCATCGACGATTACCGCTTTGCTGTCGTCGATCTCGACGGTGGCATGATGCCGAGATACCGTCATGTCGTTCAGAAAAATGTCGCAATGGGGATCGCGACCGATTTTAAGCTTTCCCGGCTTCAGAATAAGCTCAGCGCCGGTTTGCGGTCCGCGAACAATCCTGAACATGGCTTCGCTGCACCTCTTAGGCGCCTGGGGCACCTCCTGAGAATTTACCATCAGGGGTTTGAAGCTTTGCGTTGACCCAAGAATGCGATAGCCGCACGAAGAGCAAACGCTCTCACCTTCCGCTATGGGATTGTTGCATATGGGGCAAATCTCACTCATTGAAACCTCTCATCTTCTTTTGACGGCCGTGCGCTACGCGGCAACAGCAGTATTATCTTTAATGATGGGCATCGTGGCAACGATAACGTCTTCCGCTTCGGTCTGCGCACCGGTAATTCCCGCGGTGAAACGCGTCCACCAAATTCCAATGGAATCAAGCGTTTCGGGAGCGGCCACGTCTTCGCACGCGATGAGGTTCATAGTTCCCAAAACCTCATTGTGCTGGTAATAGGTGATGGTTCCCACAACTTGACCGGCCTTTACCGCGCCATGGATGTCATCGAGCTTGATAGTTTGGCTTACGTTCCCAAACAAATCGAATACGCGATAGGTGGCCTTAGGATTCTCAAGCGTCACGGGAACGGTCTTGTCGGTCCAATCGCTCAAACTCGCATAGGCCAAAATGGGGACTTCCATCGATTCCCCGTTGATGCTCATAGTGGTGGTACGCGGGCTGTTGGCCAAGCTCACCTCGCAGATGTGCTCAAACCCCCACTCAAACAACGCCTGCGCATCGTAGAAACGCTGGGTGGGGTCGGTGGAATTCAGGACAACCGCGTACAATTCGATTCCGCCGCTGTTGGCGGCTCCGGTAAACGACGGTCCAGCCAGCAACGTTGAACCCGTTTTGATACCGATGGCATAGCGGTACATTTCAAGCAGCTCGTCGGTGGTTTCGAGGTCGAGTTGAACGGCCGCACCGCCGCGATCGACGATGATGGAGGTATCGCCACCGTGCACGATTTCACGGATATCGTTGTCTTTCATGGCATAGGCGGCAACTTTCGCTTGGTCAGCTGCCGTGCTATGAAGATTGCCCGCGTACTGGTCGTCGTCAAGGCCATGCGGGTTTTCATACACGGTATCGCTCAGACCGAGTTCCGCCGCCTTTGCGTTCATAGCGGCAACGAAAACGGCTTCAGGGTCGCTTCCCAACGAAGGGTTCGCCTCTATCATCTGGGCGCCAACGGTTTCAGCAAGGGCAACTGCCGCATCGTTTCCTGAAGGCACCAACAGTGCCTTGAGCGCCGTTTCGAAGTCCATCTTATCGCCCTGCTGCAAACCGGCGGACGATTCGCCAATTAAGGCCGCCTTCTCGCTTACGGTAACAATGGTGTTCGGTTGCACGTTCTCAATGGCAACAATCGCCGTCATCACCTTGGTAATCGACGCTATTTGAGCGGGCGATTGCGCGTCCCGCTGAAAATAGATGGTACCGTTTGAGTCCATAAGGCATGCATGTTCAGCCTCAATGCTGGGGCATTGGGCGACGGTGAAACCAAGCTCTTCCACCGTAGAGTCGCCAATAATATCTGCTTTAAGGACCGCTGCCTGTGCGGGAAGCGGCGTCAGGGCGCCAAGGGTTAACGCAAAAGCGCATGCACACGCCGCGAGATAGTTACGCATTGCCATTGTCGTTCTTCTTTTCCGTATCGGTTGAAGGCCCTTCAACTACCACCTCGTCTTTTGCCGCATAGGTTGAGGTGTAGAAGTTCGTTTTCACGATAACGCCATCCTCATCGCGCACATAGCGGATAACGGTGATGGAGCGTCCGTCTTGGCCAGTGGTTTTCACATACGATTGACCAGGAGCAAGCGAAGAGTCCGTCTCTTTGATGGTGTTGTGCTTCTCCCCTTCTTCCCATGCGCCCACTTCAGACGTTACCGTGTAGCCGGTGGGCGCGCTGTACAAGGTTACCGTAAGCGTCGATTCGGTATAGCTCGTGGTAAGCAACACGTCGCTTTGGGTTTCGTTTTCCCACACCAGCGTAAGGTCGGGATAGCTCACCGCGGCATCACGGCCGGAAGGATAGCTGGAAATGTACAGCGAGTGATTATGACGCTCGGCAATATCCAACCCAGACTCGTACACGGCATTGAAAACCGTGGTTGCAACTTGGCAAATACCGCCGCCGATGTTGTCAACATACTGGCCATCGATGATGGTTCCCGCCGACAAGAATCCGCGCTGCTCGTTGCAGTCACCGGCAACCTCGTTGAAGTCCCATCTTCCGCCGCCGGCGCGGACAATGGAGTTGTTGATGAAGTCGGCTGCAAGATGAATGTTGTGATTGCGCGATTCGGTACCCTCATAGGTTGAGTACTCGGTTGTGTACGTTCCCACAACCATCACCGTTCCGGACGCCAGCGCATCGTCAAGCGACATGTTCTTCTCAACGCTGGTGCCCTTCACGTCAATGCGCACCGGCGATCCAGAAGCCCCACTTGCAAGCTTTCCGCTTTCACCGAACAACGCTTCATCAAGATCGGCTGCCGCGGTATGCGCATCGGGAGCAATACGGTTGTCCTCGGTTTCAACGATGATGTTGCCCGATGAGTCCTTATCGAATCGAATGGCTATTGGATCGTTGTTCGAACGCGCCAAAACGCCTTTCATGATTTCGGGTTTCGCAAGATCTTGGTTGATATGCGCAACCAGCTTCCAGCCGTTTCCGTCGGGCTCGACAGTGGTAACCAACCAATTGCCCAGCATGGTTGCATCAGCAGTCCACGTTGAACTGTCGTACACGAAATCGGCACCCTCGGATATCGTACGGTTGATGGCGTCGGCCATTGCCTGCGCCTGGTCAAAGGTTGTGCGCGAAGGGGCCACTTCAACCGATGCGATAAACGTATTGTCATCGTTGGGATCAAGGATGCGCGAAGCAATTTCGTTCGCAAATGAAGTACGATTTACCATCATGCCATCGTGGCCTTCGAACGCCATGGCGTATCCGTTTGAAATGGCTATGTCGGCATCGATACGGGTATCGCCCAGCGTCATATCAACATCTTGCGCCAACAGCTCAACTTGATACTCGTCCAAATGCAGGGGCAGATCAATGTGCTTGCCGAACATAAGCGCCGAAAAACGCCCGCCGATGCCACCGTCTGAGCGACCTACTGCCATCGCCTGGTCAATGAGCTTGTCATACGGAATGGAGCCGCCCAACTGGGCTGCTGATGTGGTCCACAGCTGATGATTCAAACGCGCCTCTTCGACGGAAAGCTGCTCGGCCTGCGCGCGATCTTCCGCTTGAGCAATCGCGTCGTTGATATAGGTGCGCGCATCCTCATTGGCGAAAATGGTTATGTGCGAGCTTTCCAAAAGCGTCCCATAGCGGTTGTAAAGGGCGGATGACATTTCATCACGCGTCATACCACTTACATCCACGTCGCCGATGGTAACGCCACCGTAGGCTTTGCCCCAGTTGGCCCCCAAATCAACCAAGCAGCCCACCAATAACGCGCACACCACAAGCGTTGCCGCAAGCGCAGCTTTGCTGCGTTTGCACAAATCGATGAGGCCGAAAAAGATGAAGGCGATACCACGTCCGGCCGCTTTTGCACCGGTTCCCATGGCACTTGCAGCACTTTTGCCAGCACCCGACAACGCTTGGGCAACTTGGGCGGAGTCTATGTTGTCCATCGCCTTTTGTGCACCGGCGATTACGTTTTTGGGAGCAGCGGCCGCCTTGCCGCCTTTTGCCCCTGCGCTACCCGCATTGGCAGTTTTTCGCGTGACGTTGTTGGCGGCACCGCGCGACCGCGAAGGCGCTTGGTGCGCACCATTGCGCGAGGTGGCGCGTTGCGCATGAGCTCCCGTGGAGCGATTTTGCGACTTTGCACCCTTATGGGCAGCTTTTTTTGATCCGACGCGAGCAGAAGGACGCGCTTTGCGGCCATCCGCAGAAGATGAGATCCGATCAACAGTTATGCGCGTCCATGCGTCACCGTTAGCGCGTGGCTTTGGAGAGTTTTTTCTGGTATCAGCCATTACGCACCTACCCTACGCGCTTCGGAACGCGCCTGAAAGCCTTTGGCAATGTAGTAGGCGGTGGTAAAAACGCCTATTATCAAGCCGATATAAATCGACCAAATTCCCCATGAGCAGGCAGCGGCATTGAAACCAGGGAGCCATCCGAAATCCACCAGGCCCAATCCCGGTACTTGGGGAGCATTTAGAATGAGGCCGGCAAATCCGATGAACAAAAACGTGGTTGCCACTTTTCCGGCATAAACAACGGGTATGCGCCTCTGATAGCGCTTGAGCAAGTAGGCGCCACCTACAACCAAGATCAGGTCGCGCGCAAGAACAAGAATCACAATCCAAAGCGGCAGACGGCCCACGATGAGCAAGCCGAGCACGGCCGTTATCATGAGAACGCGGTCGACCAAAGGATCCAGCAGCTGGCCCACTTTGGAAACGCAATGCGTACGGCGCGCGATTTGCCCATCAACAAAATCGGTGGAGGCGGCAACGGCGAAAACGATGGCCGCCGCAATATCTTTCCCCGTGAAAAGCAGATACAGGTATACCGGCGCCATGCACAACCGAATAAAGGAAATAACGTTGGGAATCGTAAAAATACGATCTGTTACTTCCTCGGATGCAGAGGCGCGCGCACCGATGTGCTTTATGTTTTGCTCAGGCATAAAAAACGTACCTTTATCGAAAAGAACCGGGCTTTGAAACAAGCCCGGTTCATGGCATGTATCCGTACTATTCTATCAGGTTAGGATACGTAATATTCGGTTTTGGTCTGCAAACACCGTTACAGTTGCACAACATCACTGCATCTGCAAAGTTGTGCAGAAACCTTACTGAGCCGCAGGTGCCTCCACTGGCTTTTTGGGTGCCGGTTTAGGCTGCTCGGGAACGGTTACCACATGGGGAGCCATGGAGGTAGCAACGCTGGGAGCATCCACCGTCATCTCCATGCACTTCTTCGGGCATCCGCGCACGCACATGCAGCACATGATGCACGAGAAGTTGTTGATGGACCACGTGTGGTTCTCGCGATCGACCACGATAGAATCCGTCGGGCACACGCGCTGGCAGGAACCGCACAGAATACAGTTTTCCTCATGAAGGACAATTTCACCCTTCAAGCCGACCGGTTTAGCCTTTGTCTGCACGGGGTACAGCACAGTCTCGGGCTTTTTGAAAATTGACCCCAGGGTCATTTTGCCAAGTTCGAAAAATGCCATCTTCTTACCTTTCCGTGCAGCTGATGCAGGGGTCGATGGTCAATACGATCATATTGACGTCGGCCACATCGCAACCAGCGAGAGCCACTGCCATACCAGCAAGATTTTGCGAGGTTGGGGTGCGCATGCGCATGCGCTCGAGGTACTTCGTGCCATTGCCCTTGGCGAAGTAGTAGCATTCGCCGCGCGGCTGCTCGAGCACGTTCGAAGCCTCTGCACCATCGGCAGGAGCGCCGGTAACCTTAACGTTGATATCGCCAGCTGGGATCTTGCGAGCAAGCTCCTCAATGATGTCGATGGACTGCAGCACCTCAAGCGCGCGAACCTTCACGCGAGCGTAGCAGTCGCCGTCGTTGCTGACGATGGGCTGGAAGTCGTCAAGATACTTGTAACCACCGTTGCCAAGGTTGCGCACGTCGTAGGTTTGTCCAGAAGCGCGCAGGAACGGTCCTACCATGCTGTGCTTGAAAGCGTCTTCCTTGCTGATGTAGCCAATGCCCACCAGACGGTTCTTAACGGAGACGTCGTTCAAGAACGCATCGCAAAGCTGACGATACTCGTCTTTGATGCCTTCGAGCATGTGGAGCAATTCGCTCATTTGCGATTGGTCGATGTCGCGAAGAACGCCGCCAACGCAAACTGCAGAGAAGATTACGCGACCGCCGGTGGTTTTCTCGAAGATGTCGAGCACGCGCTCGCGCAAACGCCAGCAGTGCATGAACAAGCTCTCGAAACCAAACGCGTCAGCAGCAAGACCCATCCACAGAATGTGCGAATGCACACGGGAGAGCTCGTGCCAAATAACGCGGAGGAACTCAGCGCGTGTGGGGATTTCGATGCCCATCAATTTCTCGACGGTCTCGGAATAGCCCATGGAGTGACCGAATGCGCAAATGCCGCAAATACGCTCAGCTACATACACGAACTGGTTGTAGTCCCTGGTTTGAACCAATCGCTCAAGACCGCGATGAATGAAGCCGATCTGCGGAATAGCCTCAAGAACCTTCTCGTCCTCAACAACAAGGTCCAGGTGAATCGGCTCGGGCAGAACGGGATGCTGCGGGCCGAATGGAATAACCGAAGATTTTCCCATAATTACTCCCCCTCCTTTGCAGGAGCGTCCCCTGCTGCAGCGGCTTCAGCTGCTTTCTGGGCAGCCTCTTCAGCGGCTTTCTTCCTCTTGGCCTCCTGAGCAAGCGCGATGCGCTTAGCCTTCTCTTTCTCGGCCTTCTGCTGCGGCGAGATGAAGCACATGGGCTTCTCCTCGGCCAGTTTGTACATATTGCCGCCGAAGTCGATGGCGATACCCTTCATGTTCACGCCGAACAGCTCACGTGCCTCGTTTTCGAACACGAAAGCTCCGAGCGTGATATCGGTGATGCTGGGTACCTCATCGCTGGGCATAACGCCTGAAACCTTCAGGTTGCGCAGCATGTTGCCCTTCATCAGCGAATAGTAGATGTCGATGCCCTTATCTTCCATATTGACGCAATGGGTTTGCACGAAACGCCAACCATCGTTGAAAAGCTTGGCAACTTCGTCATGGAACGTTGCGAGGGTGACGTCGACGAATTCTTGTTCGAGTGCCATTTATGCCCTCCTATTCTTTGCGGCGAGAGCCTTGGATTTCTCTTCGAGAATACCGATGCCCTGAACGACTGCATCGATGATGGATTCGGGGCGAACAGCGCAGCCAGGTGCGTACACGTCAACCGGGATGGCCTTGTCAACGCCGCCGATAACGTTGTAGCAATCGTGGAAGATGCCGCCGGTGCAAGCGCACACGCCGCACGCGATAACAACCTTGGGCTCAACCATCTGATCGTAAATTTGCTTTACGACGTCGATGTTGCGCTCGTTCACCGAACCGGTTACCAAGAAGATGTCAGCATGCTTGGGGTTGCCGGTGTTGATAATGCCGAAACGCTCTACGTCGAAACCGGGGCACAGAGCCGCCAAAACTTCGATGTCGCAGCCATTGCAGCTAGAACCGTCGTAGTGGATGACCCACGGGGACTTTGCCATAAATGCCATTGTGACTCACCTTCCTACAGCAGCATCAGAGCGGCGATGTTAGCGCCACCGAAGACGAACGCTACAATCCAGGCCGACTTCAGCATTGCCTGCCACTTCACACGTGCGAAGTTGTTGTCGATCCAAATCTCGAAGAACCAAGCGAGCAGCGCAACTACGACACCGACAACGATGGAAACCGGGTTAGACCAGATGAAGAAGATGGCAACCCAGCCCAGGAACAGCACGGTTTCGCACCAGTGCATGATCTCGACTTTGGCGAGCGTCTTGCCGCTCATTTCGGTGGTAACGCCCTTGACCAGTTCCTGGTGCGCATGGTGCGAATAGGACAGGTCGAACGGAGATTTGCGCAGCTTGATGGTAAGGATGTACAAAAAGCCGATGAACGCAAGCCAGATTTTCGTGATAACAGGAACGCCCTGCTCGAAAACGCCAGCTACGTTAAAGGTGCCAGCTGCCATGAAGAACGCGATGGCAAAGAAGAGCACCATGGGCTCGTAAGCCATAACCTGCAGGCACTCACGACCAGCGCCAACCTCAGCGAAGGGGCTGCGGGAGGAGTACGCGGCGATGACGAAGAACAGCGCGGCCATCGTGATGATGAAGGCGCTCATCAGCAGGTTGCCGCCGCTGAAGAAGATGCCACCAGCAAACGCGGTGAACAGAAGCGCGCAAGTCATGTACATACCATCGACGCCATTGACGGAAACCTCGTCTTTTTCGAGGAGCTTGCGCACATCGTAGTAAGGCTGGAGAACCGGGGGTCCAACACGGCCTTGCATACGAGCGGAAATTACACGGTCAAGACCTGCAAGCAGACAACCAAGAACGGGTGCGAGAAGAATGAAGGCGACACTCGCAATTATGGTGACGAAGAAAGTCATGCTCATTCCCTCCTACCTAAAGTCCAAGTGCAAACGCGCACTGCAGCAAAGCGAACAGGATGATTGCGGCGGTGATCATTTCGCCTGCGGGGCGAATCTTGCTCTCGCCGAAGATGCTATCCAGATACAGGTTGCGCGAAGTAGCCTGCGTCTCACCGGACAGGGAGTTCACGAACATGCGGTTATCGCTGTCGGTGCTCACACCCGAGAGGTAGATGTCGGCGCGCTTGAAGTTCTTGCGGCCCATGCTGCCAAGGAACGCAGCGACAACGAAGATAGCGAGGATGGACGAGATCCACAGGTTGTCTGCGAGGATGCTCTCGCCTGCCTTATGGAAGACGTCGGTGATGTAAGGCTCAACCATGAAGCCGGAAAGGATGGGCAGAAGGATGCAAGCAACCAGTGCCAAACCAGCCATAAGGTAGAGAGAAATCCACTCGCTGGGATGAACATCAAGCTCAACATTTTGCTGCTGACCAGCAATTCCGGAGAGCTTGCCAATCCATTTGGCCCAGAACATGAAGGTTGCAGCCGAGCCGTACGCAAGCAGGATAACCAAAACGATGTTGTTGGTTTCAACGAAGGATACGAGCGTAGCCCACTTAGCGATGAGCATACCGAACGGTGCGATGAACATGCACATGATGCCGATCATCATGAAGCGAGCCAGCTTGGGCATGCGGTCGAACAGAAGGTCCATATCCTCGATGTTGCGGGAGCCGATGTGATGCTCGGCGGTACCAACGCAGAGGAACAGCAGCGACTTGGCGGCTGCATGGAAGATCGTGAGCAGGATGGCTGCCCAGATAGCCTCGGAGGTGCCAACACCCGCGCAGGCAACGATCAAGCCAAGGTTAGCGATGGTGGAGTATGCAAGCACGCGCTTAGCGTTCGTTTGCGAGATAGCCATGAACGAGCACAGCGTGAAGGTGATGCCACCGATGAGGATAACCATCCAGCCAGGCACCAGGCACACCGCAAACAGCGGAGCAAGCTTGATGAGCAGGAAGACGCCTGCTTTAACCATGGTGGAGGAGTGGAGCAATGCGCTGGTAGGCGTAGGAGCAACCATAGCGCCCAGCAACCACGTGTGGAACGGCATCTGAGCGGACTTGGTGATGCCGGCCAAAGCAAGGCAAGCCAGCGGGAAGGCCACCAGAGCAGGGTTCATAAGGCCCATGTGGATGAAGTGCTGCAGCGACAGGGTGTGCATCTGCGTAGCGCAGTAGAACAGCGCGATCAAGAAGCCCAGACCACCGATGATGTTC
>JAZQAV010000188.1:0-2702 GCA_045545435.1 Eggerthellaceae bacterium
GGATGAAATCGAAGCGCGCCATGCGCAAGGTCAGCCTTGCCTTATCGGCACGGTTTCAATCGAGAGCTCAGAGCGGTTAAGCCGTATCTTGGATAAGCGCGGCATAAAGCACGAAACGTTGAACGCCAAAAACCATGAGCGCGAAGCCCATATCGTGGCGCAAGCCGGCCGCGTGGGTGCGGTTACCATCGCCACCAACATGGCTGGTCGTGGTACCGACATTTTGCTGGGTGGCAATCCCGAAGTGCTCGCCGATGATATCTTGCGTGAGCGCGGTTTGAATCCCGATGTGACGCCCGAGCGGCTGTTCGGCATCAAGATGGTCATTGAACGGGGTCTCCAAAGTGATGATCCGCGCACGCGCGCCCAAGCGAAGCATCTTCAAGAACAGCTTGAGAACGAACCGCCTGCGCCCACAAAAGAGCAGCGTGAAGCTGCGCTGGCAGAAGCAAAGGCCATCACGGACGCCGAGCACCAGCAGGTGATAGCGGCCGGTGGTTTAGCGGTAATCGGCACCGAGCGCCACGAATCGCGTCGTATCGACAATCAGTTGCGCGGCCGTTCAGGTCGTCAAGGCGATCCGGGCGTCACCCAATTCTATCTGTCGCTCGAAGACGACCTTATGCGCAAATTCGGCGGCGATCGTATGGATCGCGTTTCCGACATGATGCAGAAGACGCAGCTCCCCGACGATCAGCCCATTCAGGCGTCGCTTGTGTCAAAGGCAATCGAAAGCGCCCAGCATAACGTTGAGGCTATGCACTTCGCTGCACGCAAGAACGTCCTTGAGTACGACGACGTTATGAACCTTCAGCGCAAAGCCATTTACGACGAGCGCAATCAAATACTTGATGGCAAGGACATGACGGGACGAATCCCTGAAATCATGTACGATGCGGTTTCCAGCATCGTCGGTGAAAACTGCGACGCTAAGCTTCCCTCTGACGACTGGGATCTTAAAGCGGTTGATACCTGGGTTGCCAATATGACCGGTCGCTCCGATTTTTCATGCGCTTCCGTCAACCACGATGACGACCCCGATCGTCTTATGCAGGCGATTATCGATTACCTTGACGGCGTGTACCAGGAAAAGCTTCGTCTGGTGGGCGAAGAAACCATGCACACGCTCGAGGCGCAAATCATGCTGCGAATCATCGATACGCGTTGGATGGCCCACCTGCAGGACATGGATTACCTGCGTACCGGTATCGGCCTGCGCGCCATTGGCCAGCGCGATCCCCTTACCGAGTATCGCGAAGAGGCATACCTTGCATTCGCGAGCATGACGAGCAACATGTACGAAGACTACCTGCGCACCTTGTTGCGTTTGCAAGTTGCGCAAAGCGATGAGCTCGAAAAGATGCCGGAAAGCCGCAATCCGCTTGCCGGGCACGTTCGCTATTCGAATCCCGAAGCCGTGCTTGAAGGGTCTTCCGCGTCATCATCTTCGAGCTCGCAGTCAGCTCAAAGGGCGGCGCAGCCTCGTCCTGCGCAAGGCGGTGCGCAAAACGCGCAGCGTCCGCAAGAGGTTAAGAAGCCGCAAACGTTCGTCAAGGACAAAAACGACCCGTATGCAAATGTGGGGCGAAACGATCCTTGCCCCTGCGGCAGTGGGCTCAAATTCAAGAAATGCCATGGTCGTTACCTTTGATTGATGTGATGCAGCACAAAGGGCACGCATCAGATAAGGTAAAGGACCATGACGGAAGTTGATGAAAAACTAATCGAGAGTTTGAGCGGTCGCTTGAGCGACGCCCATGCGTATTTGCACGTGGAAGAAAAAATTGCAGAGCTCGCAAAGCTTGAGGAGCAAGCTTCCGCTCCCGGCTTTTGGGACAACGCTGCGCGTGCGCAGAGCATCTCCAAGCAAGTTGGCAATTTGCGCACGGCATTGCGGGAATACGATGACGCAGTTGCGCTTCTGGAAGATGCGCGAACCGCTTGGGAGCTTGCGCGCGAAGATGAGCTGTTTGCAGAAGAGGCCCACGTGGCATGTGACAAACTCGCTGATATGCTCGATCAGCTCGAGATTTCGTCCTGGTTCAGCGGCCGCTTTGACGCCGGTGATGCAATTGTCACGGTAAATCCTGGTCAAGGTGGTCTTGAAGCGCAGGACTGGACGCAAATGCTTTACACCATGTACATGCGCTACGCCGCCAAGAAGGGCTGGAAAACGCACGAACTTGACGTTGTGAACGGCGAAGCAATTGGATTGGACAAAGCAACGTTTCAGATAGAGGGTCGAAACGTGTATGGCATGCTGCGCAGTGAAGCGGGCGTGCACCGCTTAGTGCGCATCTCACCAACAGACGACAAAAAGAGGCGCCACACCACCTTTGCAAGCGTCGAGGTGCTTCCTGTGCTGCCTGATGAGATTGAAGTCGATCTTAATCCCGCTGACGTTCGCGTTGACGTCTATCGTTCGAGCGGCCCGGGCGGCCAATGCGTTAACACAACCGATTCGGCGGTGCGCCTAACGCATATGCCCACGGGCATCGTGGTAACGTGCCAAAACCAAAAAAGCCAGCTGCAAAACAAGGAAGCGGCTTTTCGTGTGCTAAAGGCAAAGCTGTACGAACTCGAGGAGCGAAAACGCGCGGAGGAAATAGACGAACTGCGCGGTGCGCGCATGGAAAACTCCTTTGGAAGCCAAATTCGCAATTACGTGCTATACCCCTATCAACTGGTGAAAGATTTGCGCA
>JAZQAV010000189.1:0-11345 GCA_045545435.1 Eggerthellaceae bacterium
CTGTCCGCCGGAAACATTCGTGCCACCTTGGGAGACTTCGGTTTGCATCCCCTCTTCGCGCTGGTCAACAAAGTCGGCAGCTTGGGCAACCTCAAGCGCCATGCGCATACGCTCCTGCTGTTGGGCCGTTGCCTCGCTGGCTTCATTGCGGCTGGCAGCGTAGCCTTTCTCGGCACCAATGCCCATTCCGTAGCCAACGTTGGAGGCTATGGTTCCGTAGAACAAAAACGGCTTCTGAGGAACATAACCCAGCTGGGCGCGCAAATCGCTTTGACGCAAGCTGCGCACATCAACGCCGTCAATGGTAACTGAGCCGTCGGTAACATCGTAGAAGCGCTCAATGAGCTTGAGTATGGTCGACTTGCCTGAACCGGTAGGACCGATGATGGCCGTGGTTTGACCCGCTTCGGCAACAAAGTCGATGTCCGTCAGCACATTTTCCGAAGAGTCGGCAAAACGGAAATCAACATGGTTGAAGGCAATTCGGGCGCCCGTTTTTCCGTTCTGAGGAATGCTTTCGACATGCTCTTCTGCCGGATCGTCAATAGAAAGCTCCGTGCTCAGAACTTCGTCGATGCGCTGGGCCGCAACTTCGGCGCGCGGTACGAATACCACAATCATGCCGATCATCAAAAAGCTGGTGATGATAACCATGGCGTAGGTGATGAAGGCAATAAGGTCACCTGTTTGGAGCGTGCCCGTATCAATTGCATCGGCGCCAACCCACACGATAAGCGCCGAAACGCCGTTCATCATGAGCATCATGGCCGGCATCATGAACGACATAGCGCGACCGGTGAACAGCTGTGCTGCCATAAGGTTTTTGCTCGCGCCGTCGAAACGCTGCTGCTCGTGCTCTTGACGCCCAAATGCGCGCACCACCGGAACGCCGGTGAGCATCTCGCGCGCAACCAGGTTCACCTGGTCGATAAGCTTTTGCATTATCTTGAACTTGGGCATAACCAGCGCGAACAAAACGGCCACCAGCGCCATGATTGCCGCTATGCCGACAGCAATTATCCAGCTCATTGAAATATTGGTGCGCGCGACCATGATGACGCCGCCAATTGAAATAATGGGCGCGTAGAGCATAACGCGCAGCGCCATGATCACAACGCCCTGTATCTGTTGAATGTCGTTTGTGCCGCGCGTGATAAGCGACGCCACCTGGAAACGCTGAACCTCGGCATCCGAGAACGACACGACCTTTTTGAACAGGCGATTTCGCAGATCGCGGCCGATACGTGCGCCCACAATGGACGCGATGAGGCCAATGAGGGCCGATATCACCACACTTGCCGCCACACACGCCATCATAATGGCGCCAATGCGCAATAGGCAGGCCATTTGCATATCGACCGTGCTGACGCCGGCAAGCTCGTATTCGGCCAACGCGGCGCTAATCGCGCGCTGAGCCGCAATGCCGTCCTCGGACGCACCCTCGGTTACCCCACGATCGCCTGCCTGCGTTTGGCCAGGAAGCGCACTTGTTTCACCTTGCGCGCTTGCGTTGGCAGACGTCCCGAGCGATGCGGCATGTGCGCGCACGAGGGGTGCGGCTACCACCGCATCAAGCTGCGAGCGGTTTGCTTTGCCGTAGTCGTTCAAATAGTACAAAGTGGGATCAAGCGCGCCATCGGGGGTGCCCGCGCTCTCTCCGCTCTCATAGCTTGAAACGAACAGCGCCAGATCGTCGCCGGTAAGCGAGGTGGCTATGGTGTTGTAGGTCTGCCGTGTCATAACCGTTGTGGACGGGTTCTCGACGCCTGATTGCTGAATGCCCACATCCACCAAATCGGCGGTGTAATTGGGAAGGGCCAAGTCGCATACCGCGCGCCCAATTAAAAGCAAGAACACCAGAAACACGGCAAAGCCGTATCCTTTTAAATAGCGGAACAACCGCAACCCGTGCCCCCTATCGCCCGCTACGACATAAAAATGAGACCTGCTGGCGCATCCACGACGCGCCCGATAACCGCTGGCCTTCTGTTGCGCAAGCGCTCGAAAGCCGCGCAGTACGCCTCAACTTCATGCTGAGGAAGCGCTATCAGCAACCCGCCACTTGTTTGCGGGTCGCACAAGACACCCATGCGATTGCCATACTCCTCAACGGAAAGCGTGCCGCGCCTCACAAACGACTGCGCCCATTCAACCACCGCAAACGATCGTCCCGGACGGCAATAGTTGCATGAGTACTGGTAAACACCCTCATAAAGCGGCAGATCATCCCACTTTACAATGGCTCCAACGCCACTTGCTTCCAATATTTCATGCAAATGCCCCGCAAGCCCGAAGCCCGTAACGTCGGTAACCGCATGTACCTCAAGCCCCTCAAGCGCATCTGCGGCGTACTTGTTGAGCTCCATCATGCCCTCTATGACCGGTCGCATCGATTCATCGGTTTCGTACCCCGCACGAAACGCCGAGCCCATGATGCCCGTGCCGATGGTTTTTGTGTACAACAGAACATCGCCCTCTTGGGCGCCCTCATTGCGCAAGATTTTATCGGGGTGCACCAGACCAAAGACGGAAAGCCCGTATTTGGGCTCATCGTCGTCGATGGTATGACCGCCCACAATGAACGCGCCTGCTTCGGCCACCTTGTCCGCTCCCCCGCGCATGACCTCCCCCACAACCTGGGTGCCCAGCGCCACGGGAAATGCGGTGATGTTCAGGGCGGTTATTGGTTTGGCGCCCATCGCGAACACGTCCGACAAGGCGTTGGCGGCAGCAATGGCCCCAAATTCATAAGGGTCGTCAACAACAGGCGTGAAAAAGTCAACCGTCAGCACCGCTGCGGTGGTGTCGTTAATACGGTAAACCGCGCAATCATCGCTGGTCTCGAAACCAAGCAACAGCTGGTCGTCGTTTGGCGGCGCAATTTTATTCAATATATCGCGGAGGTCACCCGGACTCCATTTTGCAGCTCAACCACCTTTTTCGGTGAGATGAGTTAGCCTGATGCGCTCGTTTTCCCCAAAGAGCTTTTGGGGAACGCCGCAAACGTTCTCGCCCATGGCAACCCTCCCTTCACTGCGCAGCCTTCCACCAACTCAAGCAATAACGCGTAAGCGCACGTTAAGAATATCATTTCCAACAACGCATGCCGCTGCGCCTAGCACAGAGCGCCCAGACGCGAAACGCATCTTCAGGCACGGGCGAAAGCACGGCGCCGCTGTTCGCAATTTGCACCTCCGCGCAAACCGTGTCGCCAGCACACGCAAAAACAAAGCGTTGTTACCCACGATGTTTCTGAATTATACGGGAAAAGCCGCCTTGCGTACGACGTGTCGCAAGGGCGTTACCTTTACGAAAACGTGAAGCTGCTGCGCGCGATTACGCGGAAAGCGCTGCCCCTATAGCGCCGGCAAAACGTGCTTGTGGACTGGTGGTAACCGGGACGCCCAAATGATGGGACAACCTACCCACAACGTATGCGTTCTCGCACAACCCGCCCGTCAAAAACACGTCGCCGGTCACCAGGCCACCGGCCAATGAGACCACGCGCGACACAACCGACTCTATGACGCCATTGGCAATGTTTTCGCGGGGCTCACCGCGCCCAATAAGCGAAATGACCTCGGATTCGGCAAACACGGTGCACATGCTGGATATCTTGGTAGGCGCGCCCGCAGCGGCAAGCGCTGCAAGCTGTTGTTGCGATACGCCCATGCGGTCGGCAATAACCTCAAGGAACTTGCCCGTGCCCGCGGCGCACTTGTCGTTCATCACGAACTTGCGTACTTTACCGTCAGCCAATTGAATGACCTTGGTATCCTGGCCGCCCACATCGATGACGGTGCCATTGCCGCCGAACAGAAAAGCCGCCCCGCGTCCATGGCAGGTTATTTCGGTCATCGATTTTCCCGCATACGGAACAGAGATGCGCCCATACCCTGTGGCCACCACCGACACATCGCATGCACCTGGATCGATTCCGCGTTCGCGCAGCTCATCAGCAAGCCTCAGCGATGCGTCAACCCCGCTGAAACCCGTGGGGACCACTATCGTGCACACCAACTCGTCGCCTTCGAACGCCGCAGCTTTCGCAGCGGTTGATCCTATGTCAATTCCAACCCTCATGGTATTTCGCTTTCGTATCTGCAGCGCAGCACCTAGTACAGCATTACTTCGTAGATTCCCTCATGCGCCAGGCCCAGGCGCACCAAAGAGGCCTCCAGGGCGCTTCGTTGGTCTTGCTCCGCAAACCAAGCCAACCCGCATCCGGCATCTATGTCGGAGGGCACCGGTATGATGCGCCCCGGCACGCCATGCTCGCGCGCCGCTGCCTCCATAGCCATGGCATCGGAAGCGGTCGCGAACGTCACCACTGTGCACAACCGTTTCTCACGCATTAGGACAGCTCCAAAGCGATCGCCTGTATCGCGGCTATGCCGGCATCAACTTCCTCGATGGTGTTCAGATGCGAAAAGCTGAAGCGCACCGCGCCCTGTTTGTCGGTGCCCAATGCCGCGTGCATAAGCGGCGCGCAATGCGCACCTGCGCGCGTGCATATGCCATACGACATGTTCAGCATATCGGCGACCAGCGCCGAATCGTAGTCGCCAATATTAAGCGCAACGATGCCGGTTTTGTCCACACCGCCGCCACCGTACACCCGTACGTTGGCAAGAGGCTTTACGCCCTCGGCAAAGCGTTTGGCAAGACTTTGGGTTTGCTCCCTAATGGCATCAACACCATGGGCCTCAATATAGGAAACGCCCGCCAAAAGCCCAGCGATGCCGTGCGCATTCAGCGTTCCCGCCTCAAGGTGCTCGGGCATAAACGCGGGATGCTCGCGATCGTAGCTGTGCGTTCCGGAGCCGCCCACCTTGAACGCATCAATGCTCACATCTTCGGCCACGCACAAACCACCGGTGCCTTGGGGGCCATACAGGCTTTTGTGACCTGTAAAGCACACAACATCCAGGCCCCATGCCCCCATGTCGATGGGAATGATGCCCGCCGTTTGGGCAGCATCCACCACCACACGCGCACCGTTGTCGTGAGCTATGCGTGCCAAACGGGCGATGTCGTACACGTCTCCCGTTAAATTTGAGGCATGGGTTATCGCCGCAAGCGCCGTGTTGGGCTTAAATGCGGCGGCAAACAAATCTTCGTCCAGGGCGCCATCGGGCTTTATGGGGACAACCGTCACGTCGATTTTACCCGCATCCTGCATGCGGAACAGCGGCCGCAAAACCGAGTTGTGCGAAGCAGCCGTTGTCACCACGTGATCACCCTGCTTGAGCATGCCGCACAGTGCCACATTGAGCGCCTCGGTTGCGTTCAGTGCGAAGGCGACCTGCTTGGCACCGGGACCGCCAAACAAATCGGACAGTTTTTGGCGCGCCATGAACACGGTCATGCCCGCATCAAGAGATGCTTCGTGCACCCCACGGCCCACGCCACCAAATCCGTTGATTGCGCGCACCACCGCTTCGGCCACCTCGGGCGGCTTGAGCATGGTTGTTGCAGCGTTATCGAAATAAATCATCCGCATCCTCGCAATATATGCGCCTAAGACGGCCCTATCGCACGGTTGCCCTTGCAAGCGCCCTAAGCGCGAACAACCACACCGGCTTTCAGTTGCTTTTCGACGATAACGTACATGTTGGTGACATCGCCGACGACAAGCTTGTCCTCAATGCCGTAATGCTTCAGGCAGGTGCCGCACGAAAGCACTTCCACCCCAGCGTCAACCAGCTTGGCGATATCTTCAAGAACCGGCGAACCTTCGCATGTGAGCTTAACGCCACCGTTGTAGAACAAAATTGAACTGGGAAGATCGTCTTGCTGGGTAAGCGCGAAGATGAACGATTTCATGAGCGCATCGCCCAGCACATCGTCGCCATGGCCCATAACCGACGAGGGAACAACCACCACGCGCGGGCCAGCAGCTGCAACCATATTCGCACCTGGGGCCGCAGCCTCCTGAACAAGCGCGCAACCTGCGGTTTTCACAATGGTGACCGCATACTTGTTTTCCTCCAATTGCTCAGAGGAAACTTCACACTGCTGCGATTTCGCAAAACTCGTGAGATTGGTTACCGACGTTTCGTTGTCAACGAGCATCACCAAGGTGCCTTCGTCCATCGTTGACAGCGCGTTTTTGGCCTTAACTACTGGAACCGGGCACTTATCGCCCAAAGCGTCTACGGTCATATCCATGAGCAACCTCTTTCATTCCCTGTTTTCCAAACTGCTGCGCAGTGCGCGTTTACCGCACGATGCAGCACCTGCTTACCAAAAGGCACGCGCCGTGTTTAACCGCGCGCGTCAAAACCTTACCTGCGTTGCGGCGCGGCGCAAACTTTGCTGCGCTTACTGCGCATTTCGGCAATCGCTTAGCAATATACGTCACGATTGGGATCGATCTGATTGGGAAGCGGAACAATATCCTCAAACGGCACGCCGCCCTCCAAAGCAACCGCCTCAATTTCTTGCGCTTGGCCAGCATCAACCAGCAAGGCAACACCGCAGCTCGATCGCGCTTGCCGCGGTGTTGCAGAAATCCTCGGCGCAAGACCTGCCGCTTTAGCAAGCGTATAAAGCTGCATCGCATCGGTGTGGCTTTCGAACAGCACGTAACAGTCGATGCGCGCGCCCGCATGCGCGCGGCGCGCTTCCTCTATGCGCTCGTTAATACTCGCCCTTGCAACCATCGTTATCCAGTCATGCGCTCACATGATGCGCCGCGTCAGATGACGCGGCGCACTCGTCCTTACTCCGAAAGCATCTCCACGAAAGCACCGATGCGCGTGCGCAGCTGCTCTGCGTCGTTGTCGGTGTAATCGGTTTCGATGTCCAGTACGGGGATACCAGCCTCTTCCAAGGCCTTCTCCAAAGCGGAGGCTTCGGTCTTGAACGTGGTGCAGAACTTCAAGTTGGTATTGATAACGCCATCCACGTGATATTCTTCTGCGAGCTTGAGCACCTCGTCGATGCGGGCGGTATTAGGCGTGAAGCAGGCGCAATTGATCTTCATATAGCGCTCTGCCAAGGCCTGGTACATACCCTCAAGGGTGGTTTGGGTATCGTCAACCAAATTCGTGAAGAACTTCGTGCCCGTGCAGTTCTCTTCGCACACTATGGCCGCACCCGACGTCTCGATGATGTGGTGCAGCTTCCAGTTGGGAATGGCAAGCGGCGTGCCCGTGAGCAAAATGCGCTTGGTGCCAGCCGGGAACACCGAAACGCCGTCAGCGATGCGCTGCTCAAGCTCGTCGGCCAAATTGTTGGCCATCTGCGCGCAGCGCACAGGATCGTCGAAGAAGGCAATTTGCATCATGAGCAATGCGTCGGTGCCCGAAATAGGAATAACATCGGCGTTCTTGCGCGTCTCGTACACGCGCGCAAGCGCCAGGCGGCGCTCATTGATTACCTTGATAGCCTCGGCGAGTTTTTCCTCAGTGATAGCATTGCCCGTCACCTTCTCGACGTTCTCTTTGAACAGGGCAATCTCGTCGGCGAAGGCGCGCACGTCCTGCGGGCGCTTCATGTTGGGAAGGTTCATGATGTACATATCGACGTCAGTGGCCATAATTTCGTACATCTTCTTCTTGCCGTCGCAGGTGGTTTCACCAACAATTTGGTCAGCGATGCGGAAGAAGGGGCAGGTGCGTCCCAAACGCGCGCCCAAAGATGCCTTGATCAGCGGGCACATATCGGCAGGAAGGTGCTTTTCGCCTTCGGGAACCCAGAACTGAGAGCCACCGCACAAACCGGTTACAATGCCGTCGCCCGCAATAACAACCTCATCGGGCACGTACGTGCAAAACGTTCCGAACACCTTGCGCCCTTTTGCCTGCTCATCCACGAGTTCCTGCGGGCGAATGCCGTGAACGTCGGCAACCACCATATCCCAGAAAGCCATGCCCTCGGGACGGTTTTCCTGCGAAAGGAACACATCGCCAAATGCCTGTGGCAGCACCGCGCACAACGCGTCGTGCGTTTCAAGATCCATACCCAAATTGCCCCACAACTCATGACGGTCAATAGCCATGGTAAGCCTCTCTCTTCTCTTGTCGAAGGCGTACGCGCACGCAAAGGCCGCGGCACAAGGACGCGAAAAACCAGAGGTGCTGCGCACCTGATGTGAATAGTGACGTTGCAGAATCGCTTTTACGCGTGAAGCCGTCACCGTGCTTCTGGGGCGCTTTCAACCGCGCCAAATCGGACCCATAGTTGCAGAAATGCGCGTTTGCAGATTAACGCGCACGAAGGTCCGCGATGGCATCATAGTAGCACAGCAGATTGCCTTTAACCGCTTTGAAGCGGCCAGCGTTCGATTCGCGCGGCTGCCTGCATTGCTTTAGACACCACTACGCGATTTGCACGGCTACGGCAAACCCAACTACACGTGACCTATTTACGGGAAAGCTCGCTTACCGGCACGCAGACGCGCACACGATCGTCGTAGAGCGAGTTCACCTCAACGTCCACGCCGTACATTTTGCCAATAAGCTCAGTGGTGATGGTTTCTTTGGGGGTGCCATAGGCCAGCACTTCGCCATCATAAAGGGCCAGCGTTTTATCGGCGTATAAAAACGCCTGATCAGGCTGGTGAGTTGATTGAATAATGGTAAGCCCCTCACGGCTGAGCTGACGCACGGAAGCAAGCACGCGCACGGTGTTGCCGTAATCCAGCGCGCTGGTGGGCTCGTCCATGATCAAGGTGGTCGCTTCTTGCGCCAATGCTCGGGCAATCAGCACTAACTGCTGTTCGCCGCCCGATATACGCGTGTAGGGCCTGTCGGCCAAATGCGCCACTCCCACGCGCTCTAAAGCGCGATAGGCGCGCTCAACGTGGGCCTTCTTGGGAGAGAACAGCATACCGGAACCCGCACCAGCCGAAAGCAGAACCACGTCCAACACGTCGTAATCGTACACAGGACGATGCGACTGCGGAATGTAAGCCATTTCGCGCGCCCGTTCGCGAATGGAGAGCGAACGCACATCCTTCCCGTTAACCAATATGGTGCCACGATAATCGCGGTACAGCCCCAAAATGCATTTGAACAGGGTCGATTTGCCCGTACCATTTGGGCCCAGCACGTTCACGAGCGTGCCGTCGCCCACTTCCACGTTCACGTCTTTCAGTACGCGATGAGGGCCGTAGGAAAAATCTAAATGCTCAACAACCAGGCTCATTTCCGCTTCCTCCCCTCACGGGTAATAAGGTAGAGGAAGAACGGAACGCCAATGAACGCAGTAAGGATGCCGATGGGAATCTCTGCTGTTGTTGCAAGGCGAGAAACATCGTCCACCAACAGCAAGAACGACGCTCCCATGAGCATGCTGGCTGGAATCAATTTGCGGTAGTCGCTTCCTATGAGCATGCGCGCCAAATGCGGAATTACCAGACCAACCCATCCGATCATGCCCGAAACCGCAACACTTGCCGCCGTTACCAACGTTGCCGCCAAAATAATAATCAAACGCAGCTTCTTTGCGTCAACGCCCATGGTGAGCGCTTCATCATCGCCCATGGTTAAAACGTTAATCCGCCATTTCAGCAAGAACAAAATTGCCAAGCCAATTGCCATGGGGATGCACGCCAGTTTGACATCCGCCATTTTCGCACTGGTCAAGCTTCCCATAAGCCAGTAGGTAATCGCCGGAAGCTGGTCGGTTGGGTCGGCCACCAGTTTTGCAAGCGACACACATGCAGAAAACAGCGAGCTCACCATTACGCCGGCGAGCACCACGGTAAGCACCTGATTCCCGCGCGCCGCTTGGGACACGAATACCACCACGACCACGCTCACTATGGCCATCACAAACGCAAGCGCCGACACCCCAAAGCTGGTAAAACCGAGCAAAATAGCCACCGCGGCGCCGAAAGCCGCACCTTGGGAGGCACCTAAGATGTCAGGCGACACCAGCGGATTTTGAAACGTCCCCTGATAAGCGGCACCCGCGGTCGCAAGGCAACAGCCCACCATGATGGCCAGCAACACGCGCGGAAGACGCACGTTGAGGAATATGAGCGCTTCCTGGTTGGTCCAAAACGGTTCAAGAGGGTGCACGTTGCTTGCTAAAATGCACACCACTTTATCGGGGCTTATTGGATAGCGGCCCACCAAAAACGAGAGCGTGGCAAGCACGACAAGCACCACGACCAGGGCAAACAAAATAAGGTTGGCCTTGCGGTCGTGGCTCTTGCGCATGCTCACGGCGTTGCTGTCACGCTCTATTTTGGACATGGTCTCGATTAAACCCTCTTGCTATAAAAGCGCAGACGGTCCGCTTAAGAACCGTCTGCGCTCGCAGTGCACCCTATGCTTTTGGCACGGCATGAGCCGTAAGGTCTTGAAGCTCCTCATCGGAGAGCTCGTAAGACAAAACAACCTGGTAATATTCGCGCGTCACGTCTTCGATAGAGGTATCGAAGCGATCGGGATAGCACAGGTGCGCAAACCACTGCAGGCCCAACACCTGGTTAATCGAGGGCGGCTGCGACATCCAGTTGTACGGCGCCGACGGCACCTCATAGAAATTATCGCTCGCAATTGCGCTGAGCGTTTGCCACGTCTCATCTTCGCCGACGGCCGCATATACACTACCGGGGCCAAATACAATCATGTCAGGGTTCCACAGAGCAATCTGCTCGAAGCTGATTTCGGTTCCCATGCCAGACGCTTTCGCGTTCTCGACTACCGACACGTTGTCGGCGCACATGTCGATGATAGCAGCGTGATAGGTACCTTTGGCCAAGGTGTTCAAACCGGCGTCGCCCAGCAAATAGCTTACGCGCACGCGCTGATCGGCAGGAATCGCATCAACTACGGCCTTGGTTTGAGCGTAGGTGCTCGCGCAATAATCGCCCAGTTCTTTTGCGCGATCCTGCACGCCAAGAAGATCCCCGAGCATTTCATACACCTTGTCGTAGGAGTCAAGCGTTGCCTCAATGTGCACGCACGGAATGCCGATGGATTCTTGGAGCTCATCCAAATCGCTTTCAATTCCCTGCTTTGCCTCACCAATATCAACAATTACCTGCGGGTTAGCAGCTGCTATGGCTTCGCGGTTGAAATTGCCCTTCCCGCCGTAAATTTGCCCGAACACAGGAAGGTCGGCGTAGGTCTGACCCAAGTATTTCAGCTCGCTTTCGTTGAGTTCGTTGGTAAGGCCAACGAGCTTTTCGGGAGCAACGGTCAACAACACCATTTGGGAACCGGTACCCGACGCGGCAACCTTGTCGATGGTGGCCGGAAGCTCAACGGTGCGCCCACACGAGTCGGTAAACTGTCTGGTTTCAGCAGATGAAGCGCACGAAGACGAAGCGCTTGACGAAGCGGTCGCCGACGCCCCCGACGATGCGCAACCGACCAAAGCCAATG
>JAZQAV010000190.1:0-31376 GCA_045545435.1 Eggerthellaceae bacterium
CATTGCGGTACCCGTCATGCCCGAAAGCTTTTCGTAAAGACGGAAGTAGTTTTGGAGCGTAATGGTGGCAAGCGTCTGGTTTTCCTCTTTGACGCGCACGTGCTCTTTAGCCTCAACGGCCTGATGGAGGCCTTCAGACCAGCGACGGCCCTCCATAATGCGTCCCGTGAACTCATCAACGATTTTAACTTCACCGTTGGCCACAACGTAATCGACATCACGATGGAACAGATACTGGGCTTTAAGCGCTTGCTGCAAGTGGTTGGCAAGCTGCCCGGTTACATCTGCGTAAATGTTGTCTATTCCTACCGCGGACTCAACTTTAGCAAGACCGACTTCGGTAGCGATAATCGTTCGCTTGCCTTCGTCCAAATCAAAATCGACACCCTCTTGCAAACCAACGACCGCACGTGCGAATTTGTTGTACGTATCGGCTGCGGCACTTCCGGCACCCGAGATGATGAGCGGCGTGCGCGCCTCGTCGATAAGAATAGAGTCAACCTCGTCGACCACGGCAAAATGATGACCGCGCTGAACGCGTGCATCGGCCCTGGTGACCATGTTGTCACGCAAATAATCGAAGCCAAACTCGGAGTTGGTTCCGTACGTGATGTCAGCTGCGTAAGCTGGAATTTTAGCTTCGGTACGCATGCCGTTTTGAATGAGACCTACGTTCATTCCCATAAACTTATAGATGCGCCCCATCCACTCGCTGTCGCGTTTTGCGAGGTAATCGTTAACGGTCACGATGTGAACATTATGGCCAGGCAGCGCATTCAGATAACCAGCGAGCGTTGAAACAAGCGTTTTACCTTCACCGGTTTTCATTTCGGCGATACTTCCCGCGTTAAGAGCCATGCCACCGATAAGCTGAACATCGAAATGACGGAGTCCGATGGTTCTCACCGATGCTTCGCGAACAGCGGCGAATGCTTCAGGGAGCAAATGATCAAGATCTTCGCCATTGTCAAGGCGCTCGCGGAAACGAGCGGTCAATCCCGCAAGCTCAGCATCCGAAAGCGCTTGCATGCTTGGCTCCAGCTGATTGATAGCGCTCACTTTATCCTGATACTGCTTCATCTGGCGGCCTTCGCCAAACGAGAGCAACTTAGAAAGAAAACCAGCCATAAACCTTTGCCATCCTCAATATATTCCGTGCGCGTTAAAAGCCTTGGCGTTTTGCGCGCTCATGTGTTTCTTAGCTGAAGCACAGATATGCCTTCTTATGAACCTTGTTTACTCTAGCATACCGTTCGCGCATGCGATAACGGGCGCGCGTCTCTGCCCAGGAAGCTCATGCAATTTTTACTCACTTGTCATCCTGAAGCATGCTTTATTTCTGCCATTTTCCAACGAGCACATCAAGCGCGGTTGGCCTTTCCACCCGGTTCGAGCAATGACTCGTAAAGCATCACTATCTCTGGCGACGGGTCGAGCCCGAGCTTTTCAGACAGCGCACGCTTGCACGTGAAAAACGTCATAAGAGCGGCCGTTCTTTGCCCTAACGCGATTTGTGCGCTCATGAGCATGACGTAGGCATCTTCACGCGTGTCTTCATGACGCAGCGCAAAGCGAGCCACCCAAACTGCTTGCTGCGCGTTTCCAACCGCAATCAAGTTGCTGGCCGCGGTAACAAGCGCATCAACCAACCGCGTTCGATACTCGTCGCGTGCCGAGCAGATGGTTTCGTTTTCCTGTTCGGCCGGAAGAAGATCGCTTGCAAAGTATTCTTCCACATCCTTGAAAACGTCTGCGAAACCCTCGCGGCTCGCATCGCCGAAAAAGAGCTCACGGCATACGGACTCGAAGCGCTGCACGTCGCTGCGTACCAGGTTTGCGTCAATCGAGCACGCCCCGCGACGCCTGATAAGATAAGGGCACGTTCCGTTGGGAAGCTGCAACGCTTCGCGAAGCGAACTCCAGAGCGTATATAAATTTTTCCGTGCGGTCTCGATTTGGGAGTTGGGCCACAAACTTTTTACCAGCACGTCGCGCGAAACATCGCGCCCGTTGGCCAAAACCAAAAGCGCCAGAAGCACCTTCACCTTGTTTCGGTGGATATCGCTGGTGTCGATGTACTTGCCATCGAAAGCCAATTCCATTTTTCCGAAAAGCCGCACCTCAAGAATTGGAGCCGATAATCCAATTTGGGTTTGCGACCCCTTCAACCGCTCACCAAGATACAAATCGGGATGCGTCGATGCTTTATCGCTCTTTTGCGCGAACTCCTTTTGAGCGCGCTTGTCAAACTCCTGACGCTGTTCGAACAATGTCATCTCGCAATCATGGAGCCACAACATAACGTGCGCCGAAAGCGTGCCGGTTGCCAACACCGCGCCATTGGCGCGCGCCCGCTCAAACGATAAGCCCAAAACAACATCGTTAAGCGTATGCGCCCCTTCGGCGAAGGCGAGCGCATTAAATGCGAAAGACACTACCGCATCTATGGAATGAGGCGACGGGCTTCCCTTGGCATTGTGTTGCCCACCGTCTTGCACAAGAGCATCCAATATCCAGGAGGCGCCTGTTTTCAACGATTCTTTGTCGCCGTTTCTGCGCTCGCACGATATCCATGCGCCGCACGCTTTTATCACGCTTTCCTTGAGGGCGCAATGAATAAGCCCCAGCGGTCTCCAATAGCGCTCATCCTGTGTAAAAGGTTTCTGTTGCGCAGCGATCTCTTGGACGTCGAGCGGTACTACGCATGCGCTTGATGCGTCTTGATCGCTTGCCAACGATATGCCGTCCAAACGCGCGATGCCCGTGAGCTTTTCGATTTCGTTTTGCGCCTTGTCCCGTAATGGAAACGGAGCGTTTCGCGCAACGATAAGCAGACAACCCATGCGCGTGCACGCATCAAGGTCGCGGTCAAATGCAGACTTTTTCACCGCACGAACCGCTTCTTCTTTGTTGTCCAACAGCATATGCCGACGCGCTCGCGCCAGCGCTATGGCTGGTTTTCGGGTTGCCTGCGCTCCCAAGGAATGAATGACGTCCAGAGAAGGAAGAACGCACATTTCGTCTAGAAGGAGCTTATCGTGCTCCAAAAGCCATGAGGCGCGCATGTTCTGCGCGCACAGACGCCTGATAACCGCACACGAACGCACGGCCTCACCCCGCTTGAGCAAGTGAGTTGCCATCGTGTATGCAAGAACATCGCGATCACCGCAACGCGCATATTGCGACACCGCATCCAAATGATGCCGATAGGCGGTAGCGATATCTTCAACATCGAATCGCGGCGTTTCGAAGGTGTTTGCAATAGCATCAATCCCCAGATGCGGATAACGATTTTCGAGCAAGAGCATTGCTTCGCTGTCGAAGGGCGCCAGCTCTTCGATTTCGGAGAGCGACCCTTGCTGGTATACCAGGATGCACAACACGACAAGCATAACATCCACCGGAAGCGATTCTTTTGCCACATTGGTTAAGAAATGGCGCTCAGAGTTGTCGAGCGACGGCCAGCCAAGCGCCGCAATGCGCTTTCCAATGGACGCGCTTGACTGACCTTTGGACGAGGCCATCCCTTTGTGCCTGAAACCAACCTCTATATCACTTAGCAGCAGGTCATTAGGCCCCAGCAGCAACCGATCGCGCTGAAGGTGCGCATAGACATCGGCAGAGGGTGTCATGCACACGATTACTTCGCTCTCAACGCTTATAAGCGTATCGATTACCAGAGAAAACTGCGCGGCGCGCTCGGCGTCAAGCAAAGGGATATCGTCGAAAACCACCAGCCGGGGTGCATTGTTGGCTTCAAGGATTTCCCGTACGAGTGAATTTGCATCCAAATCACGAATGAAGCATGGACTATCACTGGTGAACCAAAAGCACCCGTTGAAGCCAAACAGTGTTTCGGCATATTCGAGCGCTACCGACGTTTTACCGTAGCCATCGGGGGCCACGATAAAGCGTGCGACATTGCGCTCGCGCAAGAGCCGAGACACCAAGGCAGGCCTGCGATAATGAGATTCGGGTATATGAAGATGAGGACGTCGACCGCGACAGGCCGACTTCATGACATACGAAGCCATATGCGCCATCCATTTCCAGGGAACGCAAAAGGCCTCAAACAATCACTATTATGAGTATATTCCTCATATCTAGGCAAGAGAAAACGGCAAATGGAGAATGCTTGTTGGACTTCTGAGCAAAAACCGTTGGATATCTGTTGGCGAGCGAAACACACAAGTGCCCTCGATAAAGCTATCGAGGGCACTTGGACGCAAGAGCCATTCTTTTTGCGACGCAAATTGCGCAAGCATCTATCAGTTATTCAGCTTCGTCCTCAGATGCGGGCGCCTCTTCCTCACTGGATGCCTCTGTTGTGTTTTGGGCACTCACCAGCAACGCGGCAATGCGATCGGAGTACTGGATGTCCACCAAGCCTGCTTCTTGCGCAAGATCAACGATGGGGGCATCGTTCCAAAGCGCTTCGAGACGATAGTATTCGCGCGTTTCAGGTTGGAACACATGCACGACGAACGAACCGTAATCCAGCAACTCCCATGAACCGTCGCGCGTCTGCTCGCGATGCAGCGGTTTTACCCCCGTTTGCTTTCGCAGCTGTTCTTCTATCTCGTCGATAATGGCGTTCACCTGACGGTTGTTGGCTGCGGTCACAATAACGAAATAGTCGGTTACCCCTACCAACTCGCGCACATCTTGAACAAGGATATCGGTTGCCTTTTTCTCATCGGCAGCCTTAGCGGCAATAAGCGCGCAATCACGGGGGGTTGCATCTTGAATGCGGGTTACCTCTTCGGTCATCTATTTTCCTTTCGAACCATGCGCGCCGTGCGGCTTGCGCTTGCTGCGCGCAAAACTGTTCCATATATCAATCGTTGCAGGATGGACTTTAAGTCCTTCGTCAATCAAATAGCTGAACGTGCGCGTGAACGTTTTCACGAACAGCTCATCCAGCGAGACACTGCCCACCAGTTTACGTAAAATATCGACTCCGGGAAAGACTCGATTTTTCTCTATGCCATCAGCTATGTACACAACCTTGTCTAAAGCAGACATTTCAGCAGCGCCGGTTGTGTGGAGCTTGATTGCCTGCAAAACGTCATCCGGAAGCTGCGGATAGGCCGCCGCCAGTGCAGCAGCCGCCGTTGGACCATGCAAAAGCTGCGGCAGATCATCGAACACGCGTGCATCCACCACGATATCCAACGCGCGCGCACGGGCCCGAATACCACTATCGCTGTAGTTTTTGTCCCAATCGTGAAGCAACGCGGCCAATTTGGCTTTGTGTCTGTCAACTCCATAGGCGCAAGCCAGCTCATCGGCCATTTCTACAACGCCCATAATATGCGTGAAGCGCTTTAGCTTCACACGCTGAGCCAATTGCCGTTTCCGCGCTTCGAAGAACTCGTCGCTTAACGCATCGCTTAAAGCAGCATCCTCGCCCAAAGGCCCATCCTCGGTGATGGCAGCGCATTGGTTGCAGTCGTTACCAAAGGAGCGATAAAGGCCGTATTCGCATATCGCCGCATACACGCTCTCGGGCACCAAGTAGCGAATTGAATCACCCTGAGCCACACGGCTGCGCAAATCCCGTGAGGCGATATCAAGCGCAGGGGCGTCCACGAACTCCAGCTTAAAAGGTGCGGCCGCCAACAAGCGATCGATCTGCTCTTCGGTAAGACCCACGCCGGCTCGTCGTGCGATAACCACATGCGCAAGCTGAGCAATTTCCTCGCATGAACGCCATTTCCACATATCGGCCGCGGCGTCGGATCCGGTTATGAAATAAAACGACACGCATTCCGGATAATGAGCGCGTAGCGTACGCAGCGTATCAATGGTGTAAGTATCTCCCCCGCGGTTTACCTCCACGGGGCAAACGTCAAAGTGCAAGTTGTCAGCAACAGCCAAACGCAACAGCTCAAGACGCGTTTCACCAGGCGTTACCGAAATATCCTTTTTGAAAACAGGGTTGCCCGTCGGCACGAACAGCACCGCATCAAGACCCAAATCAAGACGTGCGTGCTCTGCGAGAACCAAATGCCCCACGTGCACCGGATCGAACGTGCCGCCCATAAGGCCCAAGCGCGCAGGTTTCCCATCGCTTCCCAAATTGGCAAAGCGTTTCGATATAGCTTCAGCAGCGTTAACGCATTCACCCATGCTGCATTCACTCAAATTGCCCTGCATGCTACGCGCGAACCTGCCCATTACCGCGTACCACATACTTGTAAGAGGTTAATCCCTCCAGCGCAAAGGGTCCGCGCACATGAAGCTTTTGGGTTGAGATGCCAATTTCGGCGCCCAAGCCAAACTGGCCGCCATCGGTGAAAGCCGTTGACGCGTTCAGATACACCGCAGCAGCGTCCACTTGGGTGGCAAACTGCATGAGAGCTTCCTCATCTTGCGCGCAAATGGATTCGGAATGGTGGGTGCCGTAACGATTGACGTGCTCGATTGCCTCATCAACACTGTCCACAACGCGAATGGCGATTTCAGGCGCACCATACTCGGTTGCCCAATCGTCTTCGGTTGCCTCCTCCAAGATGGCGTCTTTGATATCGGCCGCCTTGATAATGCTCAGAGCACGCTCATCGGCATGCATAATTACGCCTTTGCCGGCAAAATCGCGGGCCATATTTGGAAGGAACGCCTCGGCGATAGCCGCATCCACCAACAAGGTTTCGGCAGCATTGCACACGCCGTAACGACGGCACTTCGCATTGAACACGACCTTTTGGGCCATCTGAAGATCGGCGGACGAACTTACGTACACATGGCAGTTGCCCGTACCCGTTTCTATGATGGGCACCTTTGCGTTTTGCACGCAATTGTTGATGAGACCAGCGCCACCGCGCGGAATCAGCAGGTCAACCAATCCGCGCAAGCTCATGAGCTCATCGGTTGCCGCCCGATCGACAGCATCCACAAACGTGATGCATCCCTCCGGCGCGCCGGCGCTCACGGCAGCCTCGGCCAAGATGCGCGCAATGGTGGAGCAAGATCGAGCCGCCAAGCTTCCTCCGCGCAGCACGCACGCATTGCCCGATTTAAGGCAGATGCCTGCAGCATCGGAGGTAACATTGGGGCGCGCTTCGTACACAACGGCTACTACACCCATAGGAACGCTCACGCGCGTGAGCTGGAGATCGTTGTACAGCGTGCGACGGTCCTGGATTTTACCCAACGGATCGGGAAGCGCGGCCAAATCCTCAAGCGCGGAGGCCATCTCCATAATGCGCTGCTGATTGAGCATCAACCTGTCGAGCAGGCTTGCTTTGGTGCCCTTCTCTTCGGCTGCCTTCATATCCTCGCTGTTTGCTGCAACAATCTCATCGCTGCGCTCGCGCAATGCTGCGGCCATGGCAAACAGCGCTTTATTGCGCTGCTCGTTGGTGAGCAAGGCCATATCAGCACTGGCTCGTTTTGCGGCCGTTGCAGCAGTGCGCGCTACCATACGAGCTTGCTCTTGAGCATTTTCGACGGTTTTACTATCCATTTGGGAATCCATAGGTACCTGTCTCCTTCAATTGAAGTCCTTGCCAAACGTCGTGGATTGTTAACCGAATGCCTTACATTCCAATTTACTCGAAAACCACCATATCATCGCGGTGAACAAGCGGTCGGTCGGCCAAATGGGCAAGGATACGGTTAGCGCGAATTTCATCATGGGTTTTGCCGATGGCCAAATCAATTTGGTCGCGATCAGCAGAAACAAGTCCACGCGCAAACAAGTAGCCGGTCTCATCCAAGATATCAACCACTTCACCGGCTTCAAACGATCCTTTTACCGCCAGCGCACCCACGATCAACAACGAGCTGCCGCGCTTGGAGAGCGCATTTCGCGCACCTGCATCAACAACAATTTGGCCATGGGCCGCATCGCCCAATGCAATCCACAGCTTGCGCGGGGTAATTTCATGAGGAAGGTGCGAAGCGGGGAACAACGTGCCCACCTGTTTGCCGCCCACGGCATCCACGATGGCCATCTTCCGCGTTCCTGAACAAATAACCAGCGGAATGCCCGCAACCGCAAGCACGCGGGCTGCGCGAATCTTTGTTACCATGCCACCTGAACCAACCGGCGAGCCTGCAACCCCTGCGGCAGAAATAATCTCTTGATCGATGCGCTCGATGCGCGGAATCAAATGCGCATGGGGGTTCACCGACGGGTTTGCATCGTAAAAACCGTCGATGTCGGACAATATGATGTCAAGATCGGCTTTTATAAGGCACGAAACCAAAGCGGAAAGCGTATCGTTATCGCCAAAACGAATTTGCTCAACCGAAACCGTGTCATTTTCGTTGACGATGGGCACCACGCCCAAGTCAAGAAGACGATCGAGGGTATCACGCGCGTGCAGATAGGCCGTACGGTCAGCTGTGTCCCGGCGAGTGAGCAGTACCAGCGATGTGGTAATGCCGTAGGCCGCAAAAGCGTCGGCATAAGCAGCCGCAAGCTCCCCTTGGCCAACCGATGCGGCAGCCTGAAGGGTGGGCATGTCCTGCGGACGTTTGGCAATGCCCAGCTTTTTAAGGCCGATGGCGATAGCTCCCGACGATACGATGACCGCATTCCAGCCCTGATTTCGCACTTCCGCAATTTGAGCGGCAAGTTCGCTTAAGTATTCGGTGTTCGCAGAGCCGTCTTCCCTCGTAAGCGTTGAGGAGCCAATCTTAACTACCAGTTTTCGCTTGTTGGCGCTTGAACTCATCCCAGCGTGCCCCAATCTTTTATCGCGTTAACCTTGATGCCTTGAAATATCGCTCGACTGCGCGAACGCGTACGCCGAAGCGCGCCTACACATCCATTTTCGCATCAAGCTCATCGTACTCGTCATGGGCCTGACGAGCGCTCTCGAACTCAAAAGCGCGGCCAACGATGCGAATCTCGTCGCCATCGCGCGCGCCTGCTTTTTCCAGCGCCTCATCCACGCCAATACGCTTCAGGCGATGCTGCAGAAACGAAATGGCCTCTTCGTTCTCCCAGTCGGTTTGGACAACCATGCGCTCAACGCGCGGACCCTCAACGCGGAACACATGCTCGGACAAACGAACCACTTGGAAGCGCTTGTCGCGCTGCTCGCGCTTGTGCTCCCAGATGCGGCCATATTGCTCAGCCTGCTCATCACGCACGCGAGCTTCCTCACGCAACGCATGCACTTTGGCGGCGATAGCGGCCACAAGACCGTCAACGCCTTCGCCCGTCAAAGCGCTGATGCGATACAGCTTGGGATCGATGGGACTTTCAGCGAACTCATTGCCGCCCGCAGCAGCAATAGAGTCGGCGCGCACCATTTCGGCAAGCTTATCGGCAACCTCTTCGGTGCCCGGTACATCGATTTTGTTGGCAACCACGATGCGCGGACGCGCAGCAAGATCGTCAGCATACAGCGCCAGTTCTTCATTGATAACGCGGTAATCGTTGAGCGGATCGCGCCCTTCCCAATCGCCGGTTAAATCGACAATGTGAACGATTAGGGCTGTGCGCTCAATGTGGCGCAAGAACTCATGACCAAGGCCGCGTCCTTCATGCGCACCCTCGATAAGGCCGGGAACATCGGCAACAACGAAGCTCTGGTCACCCGACCACGCAACACCCAGGTTGGGAATCAGCGTAGTGAAGGGATAGTTGCCTATCTTAGGACGAGCCGCCGAGATCTTTGAGATAAGAGAGCTTTTGCCCGCTGAAGGCATGCCCACCAAAGCCGCATCGGCCATGAGCTTCATCTCAAGCTCAATCCACCCCTCTTGCGCAGGCTCTCCCAGTTCGGCAAACGCCGGTGCGCGACGCGTGGAGGTGACGAAGTGAATGTTGCCGCGACCGCCTGTACCGCCGCTCATTACCGTCACGCGCTCGCCATCGTGGGTAAGATCGGCAATTATCTCGCCCGTCTCTTTCGTTTCCTCGTCGTACTCGCGGATAACGGTGCCCACCGGGACGCGCAGTACCAAGTCTTCACCGCGAGCGCCGTGCATGCGGCTTCCTTTGCCATGCGTGCCGCGTTGCGCTTTGAAATGGTGTTTGAAACGATACTCTATAAGCGACGAAATGCTGCCATCAGCTTCAACGACAACGTTTCCGCCGTGGCCGCCATCTCCCCCATCAGGGCCGCCTTTTGGCACATGCGCCTCACGACGAAACGACATGCAGCCTGCTCCGCCGTCACCGGCTTTCACGTGAATATGAACCTTGTCAACAAAAAGCGAAGACATAACGAGCCCTCTCGTTTCTACCGCATGCAATGTATTGGCTGCATGCGATTCTAAATGAAAAAGTGCTCCCAGAAATTCTGAGAGCACTTACCTAACAAGCTTAATAGATTTGAGCTATGCCTCGACAGCTACGGCTTCCTCAACGACAGTCTCAGCCTCGAGCGGCTTTACATGAACGCGACGCTTCTCGCCCTTGGTGAACACAACCGTGCCCTCGATAAGCGCGAACAGCGTGTCGTCCTTGCCGCGGCCAACATTCTCGCCAGGATGGAAATGGGTGCCATTCTGACGAACGATGATGTTACCGGCCTTTACGTACTCTCCAGCAAACTTCTTTACGCCGAGTCGCTGTGCGTGGGAATCGCGACCGTTACGGCTGGAACCAAGACCCTTCTTGTGTGCCATGGAAGTTCCCTCCTTTTACTTACTCGGCGTCTTCAGACGCTGCAACTTTTTCTTTAACGGGAGCGGTTTCGCCACCGACAGACACAACGCGAACACGCGTGAGCTGCTGACGATGACCATTCAGCTTCTTGTAGTTCTTACGCTTCTTGAACTTGAACACGAGCTGCTTTTTGCCCTTGTACTGCTCAAGAATAACAGCCTCTACCTTAGTGGCAGAAGCCTTCTCGGGATCAGCCTCCACGGTGTCGCCGTCAACAACACAGATAACGGGAAGCTCAACTTTATCGCCGGGCTCGGCATTCAGCTTCTCGATGCTCAGGACATCACCCGGAGCAACCTTGTACTGCTTGCCGCCAGTTTTAACTATTGCATACATGCTACATTCTCCTTGAAAGTGCCGAAACGCAAAGAGATACTTTATCAGCCGTATCCTGCGAAGTCAACCAACAAAATATGCATTTTCTGAGGTGGAAGCACACCTTTGCACCGCAAAAGCGTACCTCCGTGCTCGCACGCCTTCACCCGCGTGCGCGCTTTTGAATCCTGCAATGTGGGCAGCGTTGGCTTTTCGGGACGGGGCTCCCAAACAAACCGTGCGACTTTCCAGGGGAAACTGTGGCAGTCGTTGCGCCTGCAATCGCGCAGATTCGCATTGGTATGTTACGGCACTCGACGAAAATCCGCTACGGTTACCGCGAATTTCCGCGGTCCATCACGACAAATTCACGTCTAGCGCGCCGTAGCGCATCACATGGAGGTCACACCGGACCTATCCATTTGCCATAGGGTTTAAAAGCGCGAATTCGAGCACCGCAAACCGCAGTCAGAGCTGCAATTTTCGGTGCGTCATCGATGTCGCACTTATAGTAAGTATGTTGCGCCCTTTGCCGTGTTAGCTGGTGCGTGCGACCGTTAGTGGGCCTCTGCCCAGGTGGCCGCCCATGACACATCGGCAATAAGCGGCACGTTCAGTACCGCAATGTTTTCCATTGCGTCTTTTACCATTGCGGACAAGCGCTCAACTTCATCAGCCGGGCACGAGAAGTCCAACTCGTCGTGCACCTGAACCATGAGCTTTGCCGTGAAGCCTTCAGTTGAAAGACGACGGGCCACATCAACCATGGCCATCTTGATGATGTCTGCAGCGGAACCCTGCATGGGATGATTCATCGCGGTACGCTCACCAAAGCCACGTTGCACCGGGTTTTTGGCCTTAAGTTCGGGAATATGGCGTTTGCGGCCAAACATGGTAACCGCATACCCGCATTCCTTCGCAGCTTTAACGCTCTCGTCCAGGTAACGGCGAACCCCTGGATACGCCTCATAGTATCGATCGATGAACTCTTGCGCCTCGCGCATCGAGATCCCCAGATTTTGGCTGAGTCCAAAGGCTTGCTGTCCGTACACAATGCCAAAGTTAACCGCCTTCGCACGGCTGCGCATGGCAGGCGTTACCTCGTCGAGGCCAACTCCGAACACGCGCGCCGCGGTTGCCGCATGAAAGTCCTCCCCGCTTCTGAACGCTTCTATCAAATTCGCGTCCGCGGAAAGATGGGCAAGCAAGCGCAGCTCAATTTGCGAGTAGTCGGCCGATACGAACAAATCGCCCGGATTGAGCGCGCCGAAGCACGAGCGAATCTTGCGCCCAAAATCGGTTCGCACCGGGATGTTTTGCAAGTTGGGGTCGGATGAGCTCAAACGGCCTGTTGTTGTCACCGTCTCGTTGAAGGTGGTGTGCAGCCTTCCGTCACCGTACTCGGCAGCCAAACGCGGAAGCGCATCGATATAGGTTGATTTGATTTTGGCAAACTCGCGATAGCGAAGGATGTCAGCAGCGATTTCATGGTCGCCAGCCAGGCCTCCCAGCACCTTCGCATCGGTCGAATAGCCGCTTTTCGTTTTCTTGCCGTGGGGAAGATTCAACACCTCGAACAATATATGCGAGAGCTGTTTGGGCGAGTCGATATTGAACTCCTCTCCCGCCAGCTCCCAAATGCGATCGCGCAGCTGCTCGATTTCAACCTGTGTTGAAACCCCCAGCTCTTCAAGCTGTTTTTTATCGATGGGCATGCCGCAACGCTCCATAATGGCGAGCACCGCGACCAGCGGCAAATCGATGTCATGGTACACCGACGCGCTCCCATCTTTTACCAGGGCATCATCAAGTGGCTGAACCAGCATGACGGCCACCTGCGCGTCGTAAGCGGCCTGCATTCGCTCGTCGGTTGCTTCGGGCATCCCGCATGAAAGGTATTCTTCGGCAAGGGTTGCCAACGAATACGACCCAACTGATGAGTTCAGCACATAAGCCGCCAACCCCGCATCGAACGCACGGGCAGCAGGCGACGAAACGGCGTCCATAAGCACTTCGTCGTTCACCAAAGCCTCGGCCGATGAGTCTTTTGGATACACGTGCTGAACGGCGCGCTTAACGTCCAATGCGGAAAACGAACCTTCCGTTATCACGCGCGCCAGAATGCTTTTCACGTCATCGCCATCGAAAACAAGCGTTTGAGCCTCTTGCGCTTCATACGCAGGAATGGCGACGGCAAGCGTCAGCCCATCACCGAACAGCGACGCTTGCGCTGCTTGCGCGAAACCAAGTCCCATGCGCACCTGTGCGGCCAGCGCGGCATCAAGCGCCTCATATGCAGGCTCCCCCTCAACAAGAGCAAACGCCTCAAGCGCAGCGCCAACATGCGCCTCGCCGGTTTGTCCCGTTATCTTGAACAGACGCTCAAGATGCGCGTTGAACTGGATTGCACGAAACGCTTCCGTCACCTTGTCAACGTCGAAATTGGGGAACGCTACCGTATCAACATCGAGCTCAAAATCAAGGTCTCGCACGATGGTTGCAATCTTCCGCGACAAAAACGCTTGGTCGCGATTGTCGCGAACATTCTCGAGCTGCTTCCCTTTCAGCTTGTCAAGGTTTTCGTACAAGCCCTCCATCGAGCCATACTGCTGCAACAGCTTGGTTGCCGTCTTTGCGCCGATGCCGGGAACACCTGGGATATTGTCAGACGAATCGCCCATCAAACCCAAGTAATCGGGAATCTGTTGGGGAGACACGCCGTATTTTTCGCTCACACCCGCAGGATCGAGCACCACAACATCGGTAATGCCTTTTTTGGTGCTCACAATGGACGTAAGATCGCTTGCAAGCTGGCAGGCGTCTTTGTCGCCGGTAACCAGCAGGCTGCGATATCCGCGGGCCTCATTTCGTGCGGCTACCGTGCCCAAAATGTCGTCGCCTTCCCAGCCGGGCACCTTCACGACGGGAATTCCCATTGACTCCAGCAAGCTCTCGATGAGCGGAAACTGCATGCGCAGCTCATCGTCCATGGGCGGACGCTGCGCCTTGTACTGCTTCAGCGCGTCTATGCGAAATTGCGGTTTGCCCTTGTCGAAGGCGCAGATGATGCCATCGGGGTTTGCCACCTCGATAAACTTCAACAGCATGCTCATGAAGCCGAAAACGGCATTTGTAGGCGTTCCGTCAGGTGCGTTCATAGTTGGCGGAACCGCGTGGTACGCACGATGCATCAACGAATTGCCATCGATAACGGCAATTGTTTTTACGTGGCCTTGCTCTGAAACAGATTCGGACATTGCATACCTCTTTTTCGCATTACGTCACAACCGTTTCAGTTTAGCCGAAAGCGTGCTTACGCGTTCCACAAATAACCGACGCCGCGCACGGTCTCCAAACGCTCGGCCAAATCGGGGCCCAGCTTCGAGCGAATACGCCTCACGTGCACGTCAACCGTTCGCGAGCCACCGTAATAATCGAAGCCCCACACCCGTTGCAGCAACGCGTCGCGCGAATACGTGCGACCCGGATGCTTCGCCAAAAACGCCAAAAGCGCATATTCCAAATACGTGAAGTCGATGGGCTCATCGTTGATGGTTACCTGGTAGGTGGCCAAGTTGATGACAAGCCCCTCCACCGTGATGCAATCCAAAAGCGAGGCGTCATCCTCGGTTGAGAGCAGCCGCTTCACGCGCATGGTGCACTCAGCCACCGACGCGCCATGAACCACGAAATCAGAAGCCACCGTTGAAGGAAGCTGCAACGTGGCCACATCGGATTCGTCCACTATCACCAACAACGAGGCTGGCAGATCTTCTACCTGCTGGACCACACGACCAACGTGGGTGCGCGCATTGCCGCGCGCTTCAAGGATCACCAGCGCGGGGGCAGGCGATGAGCCAAGAAGCTTGGCAATTTGCACGGTTGAGCCGGCCGCCACATCGACGTCGAGCGACGAAAGAACCTGCTGGAATCGATGCGCGTTATCAAGGCTATCAGCTATGAAAACGACTTTCTTGCGCATGTTACAACACCGCCAGATACCTATCGAGTTCCCATTGCGAAACATGGCCAAGGTACTCGGACCATTCGGCTTTCTTTGCGTGCACCAAATACGAATGTATATGGTCACCGAGCGTTTGGCGCATCAATTCGGAGCCCTCGAATAGCTCAATTGCGGCACCCAAATTCTCGGGCATCTTCCTCAGACCGCGATTGGTCAAACAGTCATCAGAATGCTCGAACAAATTCAAGTCATCAATGGGAGCCGGAAGCTCAAGATCTTCCTCGATGCCGGCAAGTCCCGCCGCCAGCATAACCGAGAACGCCAAATAGGGGTTTGCTGCCGGATCGGCAAGGCGCAACTCGATGCGCGCGGAATCGGCGTTGCTCGGACGGTAACCGGGAACGCGCACCAATGTGGAGCGATTGCTGCGTCCCCAGCTGAGATACGTTTGGGCCTCATCTCCCGTTGCAAGGCGCTTGTAGGAATTAACATACTGATTGGTAACCAAGCAGAATTCCGGAGCGTATTTCAAAAGACCTGCCAGGTATTTCTTGGCCAACGAGGAAAGATGGTAACCGAGCGGATCCGACTCGTCATAGAACAGGTTGTTGCCGTCAATGTCCGAGAAGCTTTGATGCACGTGCATACCGCTTCCGGGTGCATCGGTCATGGGTTTTGGCATGAACGAAGCGTACACACCGTGCTTGATGGCAATTTCTTTCACGACCAGCTTATAGGTCATCACCGCATCGGCCATGGTGAGCGCATCGGTGTAACGCAGGTCTATCTCGTGTTGGGACGGGCCGCTTTCATGGTGGGAATACTCAATGGGGATGCCCATGTTCTCGAGCGTCAAAACCGTGTCGCGACGCAAATCGCTGGCGTTGTCGAGGCTGGTAAGATCGAAATACCCACCACGGTCGAGCACCTCGGTTCCCGTCGCATCCTCGAAATAATAGTATTCAAGTTCGGGGCCCACATTGAAGATGTATCCCTTATCGGCCGCCTTTTGCATCATGCGCGCAAGCACATGACGCGGGTCTCCCGAAAACGACGAGCCGTCAGGAAGGCGAATGTCGCAGAACATACGCGCGACCGCGTTGGACTCCGGGCGCCACGGAAGCACCTGGAACGTTGAGGCATCGGGATACACGAGCATGTCCGATTCCTCCGTTGGGGAAAAGCCTGCTATGCAACTTCCGTCAAAACCCATCCCCTCTTCGAAGCAACTGGCGATTTCGGAGGGGCTTACCGCAAACGATTTCATGTTCCCCAACACATCGGTGAACCAAAAACGCACGAAATGCACGTCGCGGCTCTTAATGGTTTTCATCACAAAGTCCTGCTCAGGATTCATTTCCATAACCCTGTACCTTCCTGCGCGCCAACCGGAGTAACACCGTTATCTCAATAAATGAAATAAACAGTTACCGTATATCGTTGCCTAATTTTCGCCGCGCGCAAAGCGTTGTATCCAGAGATTAACGTATCTTTAACGAGCTTGAAATGTTGCTCGCCGACGAGCACCGAATGAGCATTCTCCCCGTACCGCCTTCCCAGAAAAAACGAAGCAGCTGCTTCTTTAGTGAAGGAGCGTTTCACGATGTTGCGATATGCCGCGCTCTGCTAAACTCGCAACCATGACAGCTTCCGATAAAAATCTTCAACCAGTGCAAAAAGGCACATCTGTGCCCACGCGCAAAATTCGCCTTGCCATCGTCACCATGGGCGTAAAACTCGGTGACGAAACGCGCGGATACACGCGTTTTCGCAAGATTTCGGAAATGCTGGTGCGCCACGGTTTTGAGGTTGACCTCATTACCTCTTCTTTCCAACACTGGGAAAAGGCACAGCGCGACAAGGACAAAACCTGCTACAAAACGCTGCCTTACCATGTGACGTTCATCGACGAGCCGGGTTACAAGCGCAACCTCGATTTGAACCGCATACGCAGTCATGCGGTGGCCGCTCGGAATTTGAGGGCACATTTTAAAGAGATGTTCGCAAATCCCGAAACCGCCTACGATTTAATTTACTCCGAGATTCCGCCCAATGACGTTGCGCGCGTGTGCGCGGAAACCGCCGTCTCCCATGACATTCCCTATGTCGCCGACATCAACGACTTGTGGCCAGAGGCCATGCGCATGGTAGTTGACATCCCTGTAATTAGCGACATTGCGTTCCATCCGTTCTCGCGCGACGCGAAAATAGTTTACGAAACCCTTTCGGCTGCGGTGGGAACCTCAGACGAGTACGCAACGCGGCCTTCAAAGGACCGCAAGAGCCCCTACCCCCATATAACCGTTTACGTTGGCAACGACCTTAAGAAATTCGACGCAGGCGTTAAAGCCCACGAAGGCGACATCGAAAAGCCGCTTGATGAATTTTGGATCACGTATGCGGGCACTCTGGGAGCAAGCTACGACTTAGAGACGCTCATCAGGGCATCAGCCTTGCTCAACGACCTCACCACCTCGCGCGAAACCCCCAAATTGCGCCATCGCGTAAAAATCTTGGGGGACGGCCCCGAACGCGCAAAGCTCGAAGAGGTTGCTCAAAAGCTCAATGCACCCGTTGATTTTCTTGGTTACTGCGACCACGACTTCATGGCAGCCTATTTGCACGCCTCAGACCTCACCGTCAATTCGCTCAAAAAGGACGCGGTACAAAGCATCGTAACTAAAATCGGCGATTATCTTGCCGCCGGACGGCCCATGGTAAACACGGGATCAAGCCTGGAGTTCAGGCGCAAAGTGGAGGCCGACGGATTTGGCGTCAACGTTGTTGCCGAAAACCCCGAAGCACTCGCCCTCACGTTGAGCGACCTTATGAGGCGACCCAACAGACGCCGTATCATGGGCGAGCGCGCCCGTGATATCGCCGTCGAACAATTTGACCAAGAGAACTCGTACAAAGCCATCGTCAAGCTGATTCGCAACCTGACGAAATAGCGGCTCTCGCGTCACGCGAACAAAAAGGAGTTATCATGTCCGCGCTTCCCTCACGTCAGATACCGTTCAGCCCACCAGATATAACCCACGACGAAATAGCTTTGGTAACAGAAGCCCTGGAAAGCGGATGGATTACCACGGGCCCTAAAACCAAGCAGTTCGAGCGCGAGCTTGCCGCGTACGTCAAAACCAGCCGCCTTGCCGCATTCAATTCGGCCACCGCAGCCGAAGAGTGCGCATTGCGTCTTTTGGGAATAGGGCCGGGCGATGAGGTAATTGTCCCCGCTTACACCTACACCGCAACAGCGAGCGCCGTATGCCACGTGGGCGCCACCCCCATAATGGTGGATTGCGCGCCCAACACCTATGAAATGGACTATCAAGCAGTTGCCGATGCTATCAACGAACGCACGCGCGCTGTAGTTCCCGTTGACCTTGGCGGAAAAATGGTCGATTACGATACGTTGTTTGACGCTATCGACAGCGCATCGGGCCGCTGGATGCCAAAAACGGATATGCAGGCCGCCTGCGGGCACCTTCCCGTTGTCTGCGACGGCGCACATTCGGTGGGGGCAACGCGTCACGGCCAAACAGCGGGAAGTGTTGCCGACCTCACCTCTTTCAGCTTCCATGCCGTTAAAAACCTCACCACCGCAGAGGGCGGCGCGCTCACGTGGAGGCCGGGCGTGTTCGACGATGACGCCCTTTACCAGCAGCTCATGCTCATGAGCCTGCACGGACAAAGCAAAGACGCCCTGTCCAAAGCACAGGTTGGCGCCTGGGAATACGATATCGTCTTTCCTGGCTGGAAGTGCAATATGACCGATTTGCAAGCCGCTTTGGGTTTGGCGCAGCTGCACCGCTACCCCGTCCTGTTGAAGCGCCGCCGTGATATTTTCGAACGCTATTTGAGCGGCTTTGGCACGTGCTCCGACACCGTGCCACTGGACATCATCGAGCATTTTGGCACCGACGAGCAAGGCGGCTGGGAATCAAGCGCGCATTTGATGCTCGTACGCCTTGTGGGCAAATCCGAGCAGTTTAGAAACGCACTTATCGCGCGCATGGGCGAAGCAGGTGTGTCTTCCAACGTTCACTACAAGCCCCTGCCCCTCATGACCGCATACAAAACGCTCGGTTTCTCTATTGACGATTATCCGCACGCGCTTGCACAGTTCCAAAACGAGATCACGTTGCCGCTGCATACGCTCCTTTCCGACGAAGACGTCGACTACATCGTGGAGACGTTCTTGGCTTCCTACCGCGCACTGGAAGCGGAGGGCATGCGATGAAACAAGGAAAAGCGAACGCTGGATTGCTCAAGACCCTTGCCAAAGGCGCAGCGGGTTTGGCGGCAGTTTCCGTGGCAGCAGGAGTCATCGACAACGCAACGCTCGACCCCCAAAAACGCGCCTCCCTGTCGCTCTACGAGCGCATGGGCAAACGTGCGTGCGACACCGCGATTTCGCTTGTCGCACTCCCCGTTGTTGGCCTGATAACCGGCGCGTGCGCGCTGGCGATCAAATACGAGGACAAAGGTCCCGTGTTCTACAATGCGCCGCGCGTGGGCAAAGACGGCAAAGAATTTACCATGTACAAGCTGCGCAGCATGCGCGTGAATGCCCCCGACCTGGTTATGGAAGACGGCTCCACCTACAATGGCGCCGATGATCCGCGCATGACAAAAGTGGGCGCCTTTATGCGCAAGACCAGCTTGGATGAATTCCCGCAGTTCCTGAACGTCCTCAAGGGCGACATGAGCGTCATTGGGCCGCGTCCCGACCTTAAGCGTGAAACCGAGCTCTACCGCGGTGAAGAAGGCCTGAAGCTCACCGTGCGTCCGGGAGTAACCGGATATGCCGCCGTATACGGGCGAAACTCCCTGCCCTGGCACGACAGGCTCGCTCTTGACGTCTACTACGTGAAAAACCTCTCGCTTGCCTTGGATGCCCAGGTATTTCTGCGCACGTTCTCGACCGTTCTCAAACAAGAGGGCATTTACGTCGAAGAAGATGCAGAGGACAAAAAGGAAAGCCCCGCGCCCGCCGCAGCAGCGGTAACCGGGGAAAATGCCACGCCCGCCGTTGCGAAAGCAGCAGAGGAAAGCTTGGAACCTGCCGTGGCCGAAGCCGCCGAAGAAAACCTTGGGCACGCCGAAGCTGAGGCTACCGAATAACCCCTCGGGATTGCCTCAGCCCCAAGCACCATTTCGCAACTATTGCTGGGCGAGCTCCTGCTGAATGCGCACCGTTCGGGCGCCTACTTCGAACTTTGCCCGTTCTACATCTATAAAGGGCCACGCGTCATCGCGATACACGACGGAGCCGTCAACCATGGTGAGCACCACGTCGTTACCATGCGCAGCGTACACGACGTTGGTGAGCATATCGTTGACGGGCGCCCATGCGGGCCCCGACACGTCAAGCACTGCGATGTCGGCTTTAAAGCCTTCTTTCACCAGACCGCAGTCTTGGCGCCCTTGCGCCAGCGCACCCGCCCGCGTAGCTGCAAACAGCACTTGCTTGGGGGCAATCAAAGAGGGATCGCGCTGGAAGCCCTTGGGCAACAGCGACATCAAATACATATCCTGGAACATGTCGTGATTGTTGTTGGACGCCATGCCATCGGTGCCAAGCGCAACGGTAACGCCCGCATCCAACATCTTCGAAACGGGTGCGAACCCGCTTGCCAGCTTCATATTCGAGGCTGGGTTGTGCGCCACGAACACGTTGTTGCGCGCAAGTGTTTCGATATCGTTGTCATTAACCCAAACGCAGTGCGCCGCAACAACGGGCACCTGAAACGCTCCAATCGACTCAAACCACGACACGGGGCTCAATCCCTGGTGGCGGGCTTTGCAGTCTGCGACCTCAGACTCGGTCTCGCTTAGGTGAATATGCAGCCGCAAATCATATTCGCGCGCCCACTCTACGATGCTTTTGCCTGTTACGTCGTTATTGGTGTACTCGGCATGCACGCACGCATCAATTTTCAAACGTCCGTTGACGCTCTCGTTAATGCTTTTGCGGGTGTCCTCCATTTCGGCGAAATACGGGTATTCGGAAACATCCTTTGGCTCAAACGCAATCGGCGTGTACGAAAGATTTGCTTTCAAGCCGCTTTCGGCAACGGCACGCGCACGCGCTTCGGTGTGGTAGTACATATCCGAAAAACCGGCCGTTCCAAAGCGAGCCATTTCAGCGCACGCAAGCGCTGTTGCCCAGTAGTTGTCATCGGCGGTCATCTTCGCCTCATAGGGCCACACCGTTTCGTTGAGCCACTTATGCAACGGCTCGTTTTCGGCATAGCCACGCAAAAGCGTCATGGGCGCATGCGCATGGGCGTTGTACAAAGCGGGCATCAAAAGCTTTCCCGCACCGTCGTAGCGCTCCCCAAAGCGCTCCGCATCAGCAGGTTTCGTTGCGCCCACGTACGCAATGCGATCACCCGCTGTAGCCACGTACTGGTTCGCGCGATAATTGAAATCCTGGTCGATAACTCCGATGTTCTCAAAGAGCATACATCCACCTCTCATAGCGGTTTAACCAGTGCGCTCGCGACAGATAAACAACTGCAATCAGCAATCGTGCGCCATTCGATTATACATCGGCGCACGATAAGCCACATGCGAACCATGCTTTCAAGACGCAAGAAGCCTTTGGATAGCGCAAACATGGAGTACGCCGATGCACAGCAGCACAAACACTCACTTGTGCTATTATGCGAACGGCTTAAAGACGAGAATAGCAGCATCTTTTACGCTTTGCCGTTGCCAGCTTCGCCTTGAAAACGCAAGCGTAAAGTGTGCGCACATGTGAAAGAAGGTACTATGGCGGAACAAAATCCCAGCTCGTGCAACCATTCATGCAGCAGCTGCAGCACGGGTGATTGCAACTCGCGCACGGCGTCGCAAAAATCGAGCGCCCGCTCCAACGTCAAGCATGTCATCGGCGTCGTTTCGGGCAAAGGCGGTGTGGGCAAATCGCTGGTCACCAGCTTGCTCGCATGCGAAATGAAAAAGAGGGGCTACAAGGTTGGCATCTTGGACGCCGACGTAACCGGCCCGTCCATTCCCAAATCCTTTGGCATCCATGGACGCCTCATGGGCGACAAAGACGGCATCTTGCCCATGGAGTCTGCGGGAGGAATTAAGGTGGTTTCCACCAACCTCATGCTTCCCGAAGAGGACGCCCCTGTTGCATGGCGCGGCCCCGTTGTCAGCGGCTTGCTGAAGCAGTTCTTCAACGAAACCAACTGGGAAGAGCTCGACTACCTGTTTGCCGACATGCCTCCGGGAACCTCTGACGTGTTCCTTACGGTTATGCAAGACGGAAACCTCGACGGCATCATTACGGTCTCTGCACCGCAAGAATTGGTGAAAATGATCGTCGGAAAAGCCGTTAACCTCTCACATGCCATGAACGTTGAGGTTCTTGGACTGGTTGAGAACATGGCATATTTCAAGTGCGACGAGTGCGGAAAGAAGCACTATCTCTTCGGCGATCCGCAGGGTGAAGAAGTTGCCAAGCACTACGAAATTCCCGCTTATGCTTCGCTTCCGCTTGACCCGGCCGTCACCAAACTTGTTGACGCGGGCCAAATTGAGTCGTACGACGTTGAAGGCGCCCTTGATACCATCATCGAACAAATAGAAGCCGCAGCAGCGGCAAAAGAGGCACAAGCCGCCGAAGAAAGCAACGAGACCGCCCAAGAAGCTTAGTTGACGCTAACTCGCGAACAAGCACCATTGCTTCCCTACGCGCCGTTTAAACGCATTTAAAGCCTCTCTAAACCAAATCGCCCCGCAAGAAAGCAAACCTTGCGGGGCGATTATTTGTACCCGAAAAACAGAGAGCCGCGCTAAAAGCGCGGCCCTGAAATGCCAATCAAGCAAACGACTATTTGTCCAAAGCCTCGATAAGGGCAGCTTTTTGACGATCGCCAAGACCAGTAAGGCGACGAGACTCATCGATACCGATTTCAGCCATGAGCTTCTCGGTGGTAACTTTGCCGAATCCGGGGAAAGCAGCGATGAACTGCTTTACGCGCATCTTGCCAAGCGCGGGGTCGTCAAGTTTGGTGAAAGCCTTTTTAGCGGTGAGCTTACCGGCTTTGATTTTCTCTTTGTACTCAGCGCGCTTTGCACGAGTCTCGGCGGCTTTCTTAAGAGCCTCTGCCCTCTGTTCGTCAGTCATTTTTGGTAATGGCATTGAATATCACTCCTTAGCTAGCGGTTATCCAACCGAATGAATAGTATCATTGTCGGGCGCGCCTTTGGCCGAGAATAGCAAAATACCCGTTCAAACTAGAAAAATCATATTTAGGAACGCTGAAAACTAACCGAATTTTCAATGCTTCCAAAGTTTCTCTTCGTTTCTTTGTCAGCGCTGCAAACCCACCAGCTAACCTTAAATCCCCGCTTGATACGCATGCAATTGAGACAACCCTCCATTAGTGCCATGTAAAAAAGCAAGTGCGCGCTTCAATCAAGCGCGCACTTTTCAAGTAACCAGATAGCACCAACGTCTGCCGGAATTGTTTCAAAAGCTTTAAATATTAGGCAAGATCGATTGCCAAACTCTCCAACAAAGCCTCTTCCAGCGTCAAAAGATTGGAAATGTAGCCTTCCGGCAACACCTCATCGACGGCAGCCTTCAGCTTGCCCACCCATGCGCCCGGATGCTTTTCGACGAAATCGAGGATTTGATCGGGCGCTACCGCAATCATGGGCGCCGTGAGGCTCTCGCTTGCCATTTGCATCTGACGGCACAGAATGCTCAGATACATAACTTCAACGCCCATATGGTCGGGAAGATCGAATCCCGCCTCCGCAACATCAACGCCCAAAGAAGAAAGGAGCTGCTGCATGTCCTGCGCAGCATTTCCAAAGCCGTTGTCAGACTGCAGGCTGTCAGGCACCGTGTAGGAAGTTTCCGCAGGCGACACCGCGGGATGAGGAGTTCCGCCAAACAGTTTTTGGTAATCGTTCGCTTCAAGCTCAAGCGGGTTGACGCCGCGCGGAACGTGGGAATGCTCTTTGGCATAGGTTTCGCAAACCGCGATGGCATCGGTCATGCTGCTTTTGTCGAAATGCGGAAAACGAGGCCAGAACAGCGGATCCAAACCAACGCGCAGTATCTCATCCATCGGCTGCAGCAACGCCGTTCCTATAAAATCGAATGCCTCAGCATACGCTTGCCACGTACTGGCCTTCAAATCGCTCATAAAGTCCCTCTCTTTACATCATTAGCTTTTGCGCAGGCATATTGTAAAGCAAAAAAACCCTGTGGGCGCAGTTTGCAACACACCCACAGGGTAAACGTAAAACTAACGCGCGAGCACAGCCCACGCTGCTTGCCACGCGAACCTATTTGGCAGCGCGCCCGCTAAACGTACGGTAGACGAACACGTGATAAGCAAGCATGATGGGCACGCCAATGCACGCGATAACCGTCATAGCGAACAATGCCGTATCGGAGGAAGCGCTGTTTGCAATGGTGAGGCTAAAGGCGGGATTCAAAGCTGGAATCAAATGCGGGAACAGCACACTTGCCACCAACACCACAATAGAAACCGCTCCCAAACTCGCGAACAATTGAGCATGCAGGTCTTTTGCCGCAACACCCTCGGGGCACGCGAGGGCAATAAAGGCAGTGGAGGCCACGTACGCAAGGGCGCAAACGCCAACAAGAAGAGCGCTTGCGGGCGCATAAGGAAGACCCGGTACCACTCCGGCGAAGAACACTACGGTCACCAGCACAAACAAACCGACGCACACCAGTGCGAGCTTTTTGCGCAATTGCGCAGCGCGACGGCGCAAATCGCTTGACTCAGCGGATTTCAAAGCAGCCCACGATGCGCCTTGCAACATCATGTGAGCCAATCCCATGACACCGCACAAAAGAGCGAAGGGATTCAGCAGGGCAAAGAACGTACCCGTGTAATCACCGTTTGCGTTAAGGGGCAATCCTTGTACAACGTTTCCCAACGCCACGCCAAACAAAAGCGCAGGCAGCAAGCTTCCTACGAAGAAAAACCCGTCCCATAGTGCCAGGCCCGACGTTTCATGGGCACGGTATTCAACCGAAACCGCGCGCAGAATCAAACCGAACAGCACGAGCATGATCGCAAGATAAAAGCCCGAAAAGCTTGTTGCGTAAGCGGGTGCGAACGCGGCGAACAAAGCGCCACCCGCGGTAAGGAGCCATACTTCATTACCGTCCCAAACGGGACCGATTGCGCGCATGAGCGAGCGTTTATCATCCTCGTTCTTTGCTAGGAACGGATACAGCACGCCAATACCCAAATCGAAGCCGTCCAACACGAAATAGCCGATCATAAGGACAACTATGAGCACGAACCATAAAATTCCGAAGGCCGTCATGAGAGCTGCACCTCCTTATTGCCCGCAGCAAGAAAATCGCCGGCTTCATCAAGATACGCACCGGGACCCTTTTTGATCACGCGGTAGCTTGCGCGCAACCAGAACACGTATATAAGCGCATAAATTGCGAGGAAGAGCACGAGCGTGATGATGAGCATGGTGGGAGTAACCGCCAGCGAAACCGCATCGGCGGTCATCAGCTCGCCGTACACGATCCACGGTTGGCGACCCAATTCAGCCACCATCCAGCCGAACTCGATGCCCAGCAGCGCGCAAACCCAGCCGATCATCATAATGCGCAGGGCCCAACGAGCCTTGAGCTTGTTAAAGGCAACAAGCACAGCAAGCAAAATGACCAGAGCCACGACGCCATACATGTACAGCATGATGTGATAGCTTTGGTAGATGGCGTTGATGTTTCCCGGATAGTAGTCCTCATCGAAATCATTAAGGCCCTTGTAAACCGTATCGAAGCTGCCCGAGGCAACAAACGAGGTGCCACCGGGAATGCCGATGGTGTAGGTGACGCGATTCTCCTCGTCCACCCAACCGAACAACGACATTTCGGCAGGCCCCGATTCCCACTGACCTTCCATAGCGGCAAGCTTGGCAGGCTGTTGCTCAACAACCTCGCATGCCTGCTGGTGCGCCGCAGGAAGCATAAGCACGCACGAAACAACTGCCACAATCAAGCCCGTTTTGAGCAGTTTGTCGCTAAACGCCTGTTCGCGATTGTGGAGCTTGTAGTAGGCCGCCACGGCAATGGCCGCCAGGCCGCCCACGATAAGCAGCGCGATAACAACATGGAAGAAGCGCTCCGCCGTCGAGTAGTTGAGCGCTGCAGCAAAGAAGCTTGTCAACTGAGCCTTTGTTCCGGAAGCCGTTTGCACAACCTCATAACCTGCAGGCGTTTGCATCCACGAATTCGCAATGATGATCCACAAGCAGGAAAGGCACGAGCCAAACCACACCAACCAACCGCTCGCCAGATAGGCCTTGCGGCTGATTTTCGTTTTGCCGAACAGAAGCACGCCCAAAAACGTCGACTCCATGAAGAAGGCGAACAGGGCCTCTGCGGCCAATGGCGCGCCGAAAATATCGCCTACGAAACGGGAGTAATCGGCCCAGTTCGTTCCAAATGAGAACTCCATCGTTATGCCGGTAGCGACACCTACCGCGAACGTTCCCGCAAACAACCTCAACCAGAAGTTGGCGAGTGCCTCGTCATGGGGGTCACGGGTTTTGTACGCCTTCGTCATAAGAAGGGCCAGCACCAACCCAAAACCCACCGAGAGCGGTACAAACAGGTAATGGTATACGGCTGTTGCAGCAAACTGAAGGCGAGCAAGCAATACAGCATCCATTCCACAGCTCCTTCCTACTCAGTAACAGCACGGCAACCATACCAAACAGGTACGGCGCTATTGTCACCAATAATGATAGCATGGGAGCTTGCAAATGTATCCCCAGCGCCTGTCACGGTGCTTTCGTTGTCACCATAGATTTCAACCACACCGCAAAAGGAGATGGCACGCGCCCATGCTCGACGAAAACGTGAAGGCACTTCCCGGCAGCAGTAAGCTCATTGCCTTGTGCTTTGCGACAGCTTTGGTGTGCGCGCTTCTTATCATCGGCGAATCGCTGAGCTTGAGCGAAGCCATCACCAATATGTGGTATGGCGCGGCGCTTGGCGATCAAGCCCTTTTGATAATCGTCTTCGTATCGTGCCTGATTGCGCGCCATGCGGTGGTGTTCTTGCGCGAATCGAAAGCCGATTCCTTTGCGCGAAGCGCCTGCGACGACGTGCGCGCACAGGCGCTGGAATCGCTGTACGAAGAAGGCCTTGATGCCGTTGCGCGCAAAGGCTCAGGGTCTATTGTTTCAACGCTGGTAGAAGGCGTTAAACAGGTGCAACGCTACATTTCCATCATTGTGCCCAAGGTGGCGGACATGATGGTGATCCCGGTTGTACTCTCTGTTGCCTTGGTGGTACTTGACCCCATAAGCGGCATCATATGCCTGGTCATGCTGCCCTGCATAGTTTTTTACATGCGTCTTTTGGGAAGCCACGCCAAAGAACAAGCGGGACGGCAGTTGAAAACATACCAACTGCTAGCTAACCATTTCACCGATGCGCTGCGCGGCGTTGCGACGTTGAAAGTGTTCGGAGCGGGAAAGCGGTTTGCGCAAACGGTCTACAACAAAAGCGAGCAACTACGCACCGCAACCACGCGCGTTTTACGAACCGCGACGCTCAGCAGTTTGGTCCTTGACCTTTTCCGCGTGTTCGCGCTTGCCGCTGTGGCCATTATGCTGGGCTTTCGCCTCATGGACGCCAGTGTGAACCTCATGCCTGCACTGTGCGTTCTCATTATGGTCCCAGAGCTTTTCGCCGTTGTGCGCCGTTACTCCATGGACTTCCACGCAAGTTTGGATGGTCGCAACCAACTGCGCGCACTCCTCGACATTATCCAGGCGCACCCGCACGATTCAACCGTCAGCTATCCGCACACCTCTTCTGAGCTTACTCTTGCCATACGCAACCTTTCCTTCGCATACGAACCCAACACCAACGTGCTCGACTCGCTGTCTTTCGACGCGAGCAAAGGGCAGCGCATCGCCATTGTGGGAAAAAGCGGCTCGGGCAAAAGCACGCTCGTGCGCATTCTCGCCGGTTTTTCCGATCCCTTAGCGGGTGAAATTGCGGTAAACGATGTGATGGGCAATACGCTTCGCAGCGAAAGCTGGCACAAGCGCGTGGCCTACATCCCCCAAAACCCCCATATATTCAATGCGACACTGCGCGATAACGTAGCCCTGTATCAGCCCGCCGCAACTGACGATGCCATACGTGCGGCTGCAATCAAAGCAGGTCTTGAAAGCACGCTGGCCGAACTTGAAGACGGTCTGGGAACCCTTATAGGCGAAGGCGGACGTGGATTGTCCGGCGGGCAAGCACAGCGCGTTGCCCTGGCGCGCGCCTTTCTTGACGATTCTCGCGACGTGTTGGTGTTCGATGAGCCCACGGCGCATTTGGACATCGAAACCGAGCTTGAGATAAAGAAGAACATTGTGAGCCTCATGGAAGGCAAAACAACGTTTTTCGCCACCCATCGACTCCATTGGCTGAACGACATGGATGTGGTGATCGTTCTTGAAGAAGGGCGTATCGCAGAGATTGGCGCCCCCGACGAGCTTCTTAAAAGAAACGGAGCGCTTGGGCGCTTGATTGACGAGGTTAATGGAGGGATCGCCTTATGAGCCTTCCAAAAAGCCTGAAAAACGTAACCAACCTCTGGAAAGATGACACCTGGGTGCGCCCGCTCATCGCCCAGCATAAACGGACGCTGGCAACCTCGCTTGGGCTGGGTGTTGCCGCTGTCCTGTTTGCCGTGGGTCTTATGTTCGTCTCGGGATTTCTCATCAGTGATGCCGCAGAACAGCCCGTGCTGGGATTGTTCAGCTTGCTGATTCCGTTGGGCTTGGTGCAAATATTTGGAATCGGTAAGCCGTTTTTGAGCTATTTTGAGCGTTTGAACAGCCACGATTGGGTGTTTCGCATCACTTCCGACCTCCGTCGCAAACTGTTTGCCACCATTGAGAAGGACGGGGTTGTGTGGACGATGTCGCACCGCGTGGGCGATGCGCTGGGATTGTTGGCCGAAGACATCGATCACGTGCAAAACCTGTACATTCGCACCGTGTTTCCGCTGGTCATAGCCTGGATAGTGGGCATACTGATAACGTTTGTCCTGGGGCTTTTCTCCCCTCTGCTGGGTATTGTCATGCTCACTGGATTGTTCTCCTTGGCAGTTTTGGTTCCAGTGGTTGCGCTTGCGCGCAATGCCGCGCGCAAGCAAAGTGCCCAAGCTGCAGCGCATGATCTTTACGCGCAGGCATTCGACGATATAACGGGAATTGCCGACTGGACCTTCGCAGGGCGCAAAACCGACTTCATTCAAAGCGTGACGGCACAAGCTCGCACATCTGATGCCGAAGACGCTCGGGTAGCCTCTTCGCTTCGCGCATACGCCCTGCTTACGAACACCCTTTTCTCGCTTTTATGCGTGGTTGTTCTGGTATGGGCCGCCATCCATTTTGCAAGCATCCCCCAAGACGTGGCTGCGACAGGGATACCCAACCGACCCGCCGATTGGCTTGCCGCGTTCGTACTGGGTTTCTTCCCGCTGCTTGAAACGCTCTCGCCGCTTCCCGAAGCTACCACTCACTCACTTGATCATATTGGCGCCATCGAGCGCTTAAACGCACTCGATAACACTGACCAGCAAAAAGCGGGCCAGCAGCAGCCTGAAGATCGCGAAAACCCAAAAACCGATGCGCACGACGCGCACCCCTGCGCTCCTTACACCATTGCGCTTGACCAGGTGAATTACGCCTATCCCCATACCAGCCGCCTGGTTTTGAACGATGTAAACCTAACGATAAGGCCAGGCGAGAAAGTTGCCGTATTGGGACCAAGCGGGAGCGGCAAGTCAACGTTGCTCATGATGCTTCGCGGTGACATTGCACCCAGTAGCGGTTGCGCAACCCTGGGCTTAGCACCGTTGTCTTCATTGGGCGATTCCGCATGCGATTACATCAATCTTGTCCAGCAAAGCAGCTACCTGTTCAACCAAACCCTGTACGAGAACCTCTCGCTTGGCGATCCCACCATCACGCGCGAAGATGCGCTTCTCGCATTGCAGCGCGTTCGTATGGGTGACGTGGTCGAACACCTGCCAAATGGATTGGACACCATGGCCAAAGAGGCGGGCTTGCGCTTCAGCGGCGGACAGCGCCAGCGCATCGCGCTTGCACGCGTGCTTTTGCGCCAGAGCCCTATCGTGCTTTTGGACGAACCATCAACGGGCCTCGATCCTCTTACCGAGCGCGAATTGCTTGATGAGATATTCGAGGTCCTTGATGGGCGCACCATCATAATGGTCACGCATCACTTGGCGGGGCTTCACCACGTTGATCGCGTGGTGTTCATGAACGACGGGGCAATAACCATGGACGGTGCCCCCCATGAGCTCGCAGCCTCAAACGAGCGCTTCAAGGCGCTTCTTGCGTTTGACCGGGGCGTATCAGCCACAGGATAGCGCACGGCTCTTAGGAGCGTTCGGTAAGCGGCCGCCCTTTCGTCTCAACGCCCAATACGGCCATCACAAGCGCCACTGCAGCGTAGGCCAATGACAGCACCACGAACACCGCGGTAAAACCACCTTGTGATCCGAACAAGTTGTAAACAACCGGAACAACAAAAGGTGCGATGAAAGCTCCCACGCGGCCAAATGCCGCAGCCCAGCCGTTTCCCGATCCTCTGATTTCGGTGGGATACACCTCGGGGGTGTAAGAATACACGCATCCCCATGCACCCAAGGCGAAGAAGTACAGCAGGCAGCCGAATCCAAGAACGGCAGCCTCACTGGCAGCCTGCCCGAACAACCATGCCGCAACCGCCGTTCCCGCAAAGTAAATGACCATCGTGGGTTTGCGGCCAATGCGTTCAATGATCCATGCGGCACTGAAATAACCGGGTAGTTGCGCCAGGCACATGATGACCGTAAAGCCGAAGCTGCGCACCATGGTGAAGCCTTGCCCCATCAACAGCGTGGGCGTCCATAGCACAAAGCCGTAATACCCAAAATTAATGCCAAACCACACCACCCAAAGCACGATGGTGGCACGCAGGTTAGGCCCTTTCCACAGTTTTTTGAACAGCTTCAAGCCCGACTGCTTTTGGACGGGCGGCAACGTGGTTTTCTGCTCGACGGGGAACTGAACGCCCGCGGCGCGCTCCATTTCGCACACAATTTCATCCGCCTGCTGATGGTTGCCCGTAAGCTCAAGGTAGCGCGGCGATTCAGGAACGGATCTCCTTAAAATCGCAGCAAAGAATGCGGGCAGGGCGCCGACAAAAAAGGCTATGCGCCATCCGTACACGGGTATCAGCAGGTAGGCCGTAAGGGCAGCCAAAAGCCATCCCCACGCCCAGAAGCTCTCCAAGAGCACCACGTTGCGCCCGCGCGATTTCAACGGCGAGAATTCACTTACCAGCGTTGATGCTGCGGGCAGCTCTCCGCCAAGCCCAAAGCCGGTTACAAACCGACACACCAAGTCGGATCGTAG
>JAZQAV010000191.1:0-12567 GCA_045545435.1 Eggerthellaceae bacterium
GAGATGACGGAGTACAAGGCCGGCAGCCGCTTGCAGACGACCATCGGCCGCATCACGTTCAACGATGTGCTGCCCGACGACTACCCGTTCCTCAACTACGGGATGAACAAGGCCGAGATCAGCCGCCTGGTCGAAGACGTGTGCAACAAGTACCCGACTTCGGAAGTGCCGCCCATCCTCGACGGTCTCAAGGCCGCGGGCTTCCACTATGCGACGCGCGCTGGCGTCACGGTTTCGGTCTACGACGCCACCATCCCGCCGACCAAGGGCGAGATCCTCGCCGCGGCGGACGCCAAGGTCGCGGCCATCGACGAAGACTACGAGATGGGCCTCATGAGCCCCGAAGAGCGTCATCGCCAGGTCGTCGACATCTGGAACGAAGCCAACGACGAGGTCGGCGATGCCATGACCGACAACTTCGACCGCTTCAATCCCATCTACATGATGGCATTCTCCGGCGCCCGCGGTAACATCAAGCAAATTCGTCAGCTTGCCGGCATGCGCGGCATTATGCAGAACCCGAAGGGCGAACAGCTCGACCGTCCTATTAAGGCAAACTTCCGCGAGGGTCTTTCGGTTTTGGAGTACTTCGTGTCCACGCACGGTGCCCGCAAGGGTCTGGCCGACACGGCATTGCGTACTGCTGACTCCGGTTACCTTACCCGTCGTCTGGTTGACGTTGCGCAAGACGTTATCATCCGTGAAATCGACTGCGGTACCACCGACGGTGTGCCGTATCCGCTGCACAACGAGAAGGGCGAGCTTGACGAGAACCTTATCGGCCGCAACCTTCTGACGGCTGCTGTTGACGCCAATGGCGAAATCCTCATGGATGCCGATACGTACATCTCCAGCATGGATGATCTGCGCAAGCTTGAAGCCGCTGGCCTTACCGAGGTCAACGTGCGCACCATCATGACCTGCCACGCACATGAAGGCGTTTGCCAGAAGTGCTACGGCTGGGATCTTGCCACGGGCCGTCCGGTGAACATCGGCACCGCGGTTGGCATTATCGCCGCGCAGTCCATTGGCGAGCCTGGCACGCAGCTTACCATGCGTACCTTCCACCAAGGCGGCGTTGCAGGCGACGACATCACGCACGGTCTCCCTCGTGTACAAGAGCTTTTCGAGGCCCGTCGTCCTAAGGGCTTGGCCGTTCTTGCCGAAATCGCCGGTACCCTGCAGGTGTCTGGTGACAAGAACTCCAAGATCCTTACCATTCACGACCAAGAGGGCAACTTCCGCGAGTACGAGGTTTCCGCTCGTGCCCAGTTGCAGCCCGGCGTTGTGGACGGCTGCGAGGTTCGCGTTGGCCAACAGCTTACCAAGGGCTCTGTTGATCCCAAGGAGCTGCTGCGCCTTACCGACCCCAATACCACCCTGCGCTATATCGTGGGCCAGGTTCAGGACGTGTACGTGTCCCAAGGCGTAGACATCAACGACAAGCATATCGAAGTTATCGCTCGCCAGATGCTGCGCAAGGTTACCGTTCTTGACTCCGGTGACTCCAACTACCTTGCCGGTAGCCAGGTGAACCGCTACGAGTTCCAAGATACCGCCAACGACCTTATCGCCGAGGGCAAGGTTCCGCCCGTTGGCCAGCCGCTGCTTTTGGGTATTACCAAGGCATCGCTTGCCACCGATTCATGGCTGTCCGCTGCATCGTTCCAGGAAACCACCAAGGTGCTCACGGACGCTGCCATCGAGGGCAAAACCGACACGCTCAACGGCCTGAAGGAAAACGTTATCATTGGCAAGCCCATCCCGGCTGGTACCGGTCTTAAGCGCTACCATGACGTGAAGCTTACCTACAAGGGCAATGCTATCGAGAAAACCGACAACGACACGCTGCCCGATTACGCTCCGGATGCTCTGCGCGATATCGAAGAGCTTCTGCCGCAGCCGCAAGACTGGTCGCTTGATGGTGAGGGCTACCTCAACATGGGCACCTCGTTCGGTGGCTACTACAACGGCATGTCGCTTGGCCATCGCGGTCCGCAGCTTTCCGACGAAGATGCACGTCTGTACATCTACGACGACCTGGGCGTTTCTCAGCGTTGGGCCAACAAGTTCTCCGAGGCCGGTATCGAGACCGTTGCCGACTTGGTGGGCCGCAACGAGGACGACCTGCTGCGCATCGAGGGCATTGGCGCCAAGGCCATCGAGGAGCTCAAAGCCGGTTTGGCTGAGCATGGCCTGTCCGAGGTAATTGAGGACGACCTCAACGCAACCAGCGACGATATGAGCCAGCTGCTTGACATGGTCTTCTCGCCCGATGACAACATCCTTATCGGTGGCGACGAGCCGCCTACCTTCAACACCGAAGGTGAGGATATGTTGGGCGAGGCGCTTCCTCCGCGCTCTTACCAGCGCAACCTCGAGGAACTTGATGCGCTGCTGGGCTCCATCGATTCCTACGGCTTCAATTTCACCTCACGTGAGGAAGAAGAGAAGCAGAACGAGGAAGAGGGTCTGGAAGAGGAGTAATCTTCTTCTCCGCCTTCGATAAGCGTGAAGAATTCTAAGCGCTTCGAAAGTAAACACCCCGACCGCTCACGGGCGATCGGGGTGTTTTGCGTGTTCGGCTTAAAGTGCTGGTCAAGGTATGCGTGCGTTATAAGGCGCTTCTTTAGGCTCTCAAGCTCTTTTCAAGTTGAGCTTTGTCCCACAGCTCGTTTTCATTGATAAGGGCGTAGACGCTCATCGTGTTATTGGGACAATACGCCACAAAGCACTCTGCTGACTGAACGGTGGCAAAAGCATCAGTTGTTGTTCGGGTTCGGACAAATCGACAAACTCTCGGCCACGTAAGTCCTCAACCATGATGCTCCTCCCGCCCTTTTCGATTTCATGAATCGAACCGTTAGGCAAAACACGAGCGATGGTTTCGGTCTTGTGCCAGGTACCGTTTTCCAAGAGATGCAAATGCCCCCCAACCGCCAACGGGCTGCTCAAGGCCGCTGTCATTCAGCACCTTTGCGGGCTGCCCGTTGTACAGCGGGTTCATCGGCAGCACCGATTGAGGAATTTGCAGGCGCACATCATCAAGGGTTGCTTCTGTGGTAAAGCCAACAACGACCGATTCCAGTACACGCAAGAACACGCGCAGCTGATCGACGCCAAAGCGGTTGGCCCAATAGCGTTGCTCGAACGCGAAGCCATGCTCCGTTGCCATTATCTGCAAATGGAAAGGCTGCGATTCGAGCTGCAGCTCAACCGATTGCTCCCAGAGATCTGCGTGAGCGTTCATTTTCAAGAAATCGCCCTGGTACTGGAAGAACATCTCGTCGCATTTGAGATTGGATACGAAACAGGTCACAGTTTGGCGATTTGCGCTGGCAAGGCGACGCAATGTCTGGGAAACCGATTCGTCGGGGTTCTCTTTGAAGCGGAAATAGCAGCTCATGAACAACGGTCCCACAAGATGCTGCCATCTGCCATCGGTGCGTCCACTGTGGATGGTGCAGCTTGCCGAATCGTGCTCGTTGCGAAACAGGGACACGGTGTAGTTGAAGGCGGCGTTGAACAAGATATTTGCCGATACGCCCGTTTCCTTGCAAAACGAAGCGATGGTCTCGCGTTTCAGGCGAGGGAGCACCCCGCGCAATACGGCGAATTCGACTGTCTCAAGATTGTGGAAGTCGGGCCTGGTCAAAATGTTGCTACGGATTTTAAGGCCGCTCATCTGCTCGGTGAAATACGCGATATCGCGTCCGCGCAAACCCTCTGCATTTCGTTTCTGCTCATCCAACACAAAATCGAAGTAGGTATAGCGCTCTTGGGGAACCTGGAATCCTGCGTAAAGCTTTTTGATGTCGTTGAACAGGATCGTCATGCTCATGCCGTCGCTGACGATATGCGCAACGTCAAGGAAGAGGTAGTTTGCATCTGGCGTGCGGTAGATGCACGCATGGTACAAAGGCTCATCCGGCATATAACGATAAGCGCGCACAAGGCTTTTCTGTTCGCGAACCCAGTCGTCGGCGGAAATATCGATGACAGGAATCTCGATCGTTTGATTGTTATGGCGCCAAAAACGAAAAACACCGTCTCGGTTTTGATAAATGCGCCCTTTCAGGGCAGGGTGGCAATCGAATGCGTGCGATATGGCAGCCTTAAGCTTCAAAAGGTCAACCGTGCTTTTAAGCTTGATCAAGAAGGGCAGGTTGGCCGTTGTGCTTCCGCGCAAGATATGGGCAAACCAAATCTGCATATTGGTGAGCGGGTAGGATTCGCGTGGCGGATAGCCCAACGGCTCTTTTTTATCCGCTTGGCCCAGCTGAATAATTGCGTTAATGCTTGGGTTTTCTAGGAGCGTCTCCCATGAGATGGCTACACCTTTGCGCTCAAGTTCGGAAAGGAAAAGAATGCCTCCCAAGGAATCGAGCCCGCTTCGAACAGGTTGTCATCGTCGCGCACGGGTTTGCCCGGCATGCTTTCGAGAAGCGCAGAAAGGCTTTCGCGCGTAAGGGTGTTGCGAGCGGAACGTTCGCTGTCCGAGGCGCTCTGCGTTGCAGCGTGCTGTGAGCCCGTGGCAACAGGGGTTCCGGCGCTACGTTTTCGCCGTTGCTGAGCACGATAAGATTCTTCTTGCGGCCCATGCTGCAAAAAATGCCCCGTCGTTCAGAGGCGAACGACGGGGCGCGTTTGCTTTAGATGCGGGCTGTAATGCTATCGACCGAAGAGGCGAGCGAAGAAACCTTTGCGCTTGGGCTGAGCGGGCGCTTCGGGTTGCACGTTAACCACGGGTTCAGGAGCTGGGGCTGCAGGCTCTTTTGTAAGGGGTTGCCCCGCAGCCTCAAAGATCGCCTCAATCGTGCTGCCGCTTGTTTTTGTTTTCGATGCGGTTTGGTTGTCGCTTGGGGCGGCCTCTGCGGCGTCGTTTGCAACGGCGGCGGCCTCATTCGCTACCTCAGCATCTTCCATTTGCGCGACAGCGGTCTCATTCATTGCATCGACGGTCTCACTCGGCGCATCGGCTTTCGCGACCATATCGTCGTCAGTTGCTCCGTGAGCATCGTTCAGCTCAGTTGCTTCAGTAAGCGTCGGTTCGGCTGTTGCAACTTCGGCCTGTTCCTGCGCGTCAACGTGTTGAATATAGGACGCTGCTTCGTCGATTTTGCCTTGCAGCGTGTCGGGGTCTTGGTCGAGCGCTTCAGGTTCGCCCGATGATACGGTTTGCTCGGCTGTGTTGTTTGCCGCGACGAAAGCTGCACGAACGGCCTTGGTTTTCTGGCGCTCGTACGCATCGCGAATGAAGTAGTTTTGAGAGTCGAAGGGAACCGGGTTGCCTTCGGGGTCAAGCTCAACGAATACCCCTAAAGGCGTGTAGGTTCCATCGGGCAACAGCTCCCTTAGTTTTGCGGTATCGCGCATGGTGGTATGCAGGTAGTCCAAAATACGGTTGCGAATTTCTTCGTTGAAGATGGGCCAGGCAATTTCCACGCGCTTGTCCATATTGCGCGTCATCAGGTCGGCGCTCGAAAGGTACATCTTGCAGTCGTCATCGGTGCCGAAGCAGAAGATGCGGCTGTGCTCAAGAAGCTTGCCGACAATCGAGAAAACCCGCACGTTGTCGGTGTAGCCGGGCACTCTGGGCACCAAACAGCAAATGCCGCGCACGAGCATGGTTACCGGTACGCCTGCCTGTGATGCTTCGGCGATCTTTTCGATAAGGTCGGTGTCGGTTACTGAGTTGGTTTTAAAGAACAGACGGCACGGCTTGCCCTCTTTAGCCTTTTGTATTTCACGATCGATAAGGTGCTCGATGGTTGGCTTGATCTGCAGCGGAGCCACTTGGATGATATCGTAGTTGTCCGAGATGTTCTCAAGGCTCATGTTGCGGAAGAACTCAACTGCGTCGCGGCCGAATGCCTTGTCGGTGGTTATGAACGAGATGTCAGTGTAGAGCTTCGCCGTTTTCTCGTTGTAGTTTCCGGTGCCCAGCTGCGTGATGTACTGGATGCCGTCAGGGGTTTGCCGCGTAATGCAGCAAATCTTCGAGTGCACCTTGTAGTATTCGAAGCCATAAATAACGTTGCAGCCAGCCTGCTCAAAGCGCTGCGACCACTCGATGTTATTCGCTTCGTCAAAACGTGCGCGCAGCTCGAACAGCGCGGTTACCTCTTTGCCGTTTTCTGCGGCGGCAATAAGGGCTTCTGCCAGATGCGATTGGCGCGCCAATCGGTACAGCGTGATCTTGATCGAGATAACCGATGGATCGTTGGCCGCTTCGCGCAAAAGCTGCACGAAGGGATCCATGCTCTCGTAGGGGTACATGAGCAGCGTTTCGCGCTCGCTCACCTGGTCGATGATGGGCCGATTGTGGTCGAAGGATACCGGCCACTGCGGCGTAAAGGCGGGGTCTGCCAAGCGGGCGCGCTTTTTGTCGGAAAGGTAGTCGCCCAAGCCCCAGGTGAAGCTAAGGTCGAGCGGTACCGTTGTGTCGTACACCTGATAGGGCTCAAGGTTAAGTCGCTGCAGGAGCAACTTGGACATAACGGGGGACAGCGGCGCTTCGCATTCCAGGCGCACCGGTGCCAGGCGCTTGCGCAGGCGCAAGAAGCGTTTCATGTGCTCGCGATAGTCCTCGTCGTCTCCGTCGTTGGTGCGCGCCGAATCGAGGTCGGCGTTGCGCGTGACGCAGATGACATTGACGTGTTTGATGTTGTACATCGAGAACACGTCTTGGGCAAACATCTCAATAACATGCTCGAGCAAAATGAACTGGAATCCTTTGCCCGGGAGCTCAACGATGCGCTCGCACTGGTGAGGCAACGGTATAAGGCCCATGATTACGCCATCGGCGCCCTGCTCTTTTGCCTTCTTGGCTTTCTTCTTTTTCTTGGAATCGCTCTTTGCGGGCTTGGCCAGCTCTTCGTCAAGGCGCACCACGATATACAGCTTTCCGTTTTCCAAATGGGGGAACGGATGGCGCGCGTTGATGATTTGCGGAGACAGGAACGGCTCGATGTTGTTGTGCATGTAGTCAACAAGGAACTCCCGCTGTTCCGGCAGCAGGTCGTTGGGGCGCAGATGCTTGACGCCTTCGCGTGCAAGGTTGCCGCGCACGCGTTCGTAGATGCGCTCCTGAATGGGGTACAGCTCATGGCAGCGATCGTGGATTGCCTTGATTTGCTGATGCGGCGTCATATTCGTTTTAGAGTCATGCAGCGGTGGCTCAACGTAGGACAGGTCGGTAAGGCTGCCCACGCGCACCATGAAAAACTCTTGCAGATTGCTCCAGAAGATGGAAATGAAATTCAACCGTGCGAGCAGGGGAACCGTTTCATCCGCACCTTGGTCAAGAACGCGTTCGTTGAACGTGAGCCATGACAGCTCGCGGTTTTGCATGTAAGGCGGTGCGTCCAGGACTTCCTCTTCAATGTTCTCGAGGCTTTCCAGGTCGTCGCGGCGGAAATCGTCTTCGTCGAACTCGTCTTCGTTTGCATCGGTTGGATAATCTTCGCCCACGGCGTCCTCATCTGCTTCGAGGCCGTCGTTTTCGTCGGAGGAAAGATCGTCTTCCGAAAGGTCTTCGGCCATCTCGGCGGGTTCGCTGTCCGCGTCGTCGTCCGTTTCCTCGGCAAGATCTTCGCTTGCTTCGGCTTCAGCTTCTTCGGCCGCATCGTTATCGCTTACCTGGGCCTCTACTTCTTCGGCCGCATCGCTATCGTTTGATATGGTGTCAGCGCTGTGATCAAGCTCGACGTTTTCGATCTCGTTATTGCTTTCAACGGGTTTTACCTCTTCTGCGGCGGTTTCGGGATCGGTGGCATCAATTTCTTCGGTTACTTCGGCTGATATCGGCAACTCTGCTGTTTCTGCAGAAGGGATGATGTCGGCTTCGAGCGACAATTGAGATTCGCTTTCTATTGGCCGGGCGTGCGCGCCGCGATGCTCGGGCTGCTCTGCGAGGATATCCGAAGCGGTTTTGGGCAGTTGCGCATCAAGGGCAGGTGCATCCGACGGTATGCGCGGAGAAAGGTTGTCAGCGTCGGGGTTTTCCAGTTCGTTGTTGTCAGTCATGACGTGCTCCTCTTCTCGCGATGAATTCATAGCGATTTGTGATATTAAAATAGTAACGCAAAACAGCGCGTTTGGCCTTATTCTTATGTGCCGAATAAGGCCGCAAATTAATTCATTTTTAATGTCAGTTTCGCGGTGCAGGTTGCTCAAGCGGCTGGGGAGCGCCAACCGTTGCCTTCAGCACGCGTTCAATAAGGTAGCCCTCTCGGATGCCGCACCGGCAAACGGCAACCTCAGCGGCGCCGAGCGTTTCCATGGTCTGCGCGAGGATCGCGCATCCGGGAGCAAGCGTGTGCACGCGTTCGGGGGCTGCTCGCAGCGCGGTGTGGGCGTACGTGGCAAGATCGTTTTCGCACAGCTGCAAAATTCGTTCAACATCCAATCGTGTAAGCAGGTTCGGTCGCGTGGGGGCATTGTCCATAGCGGCAAGCATCTTTGCGGCTGCGCGCACGCTTCCGCCCACGCCAAACAGGCGCTGTGCGCTATAGATTGCAGGATCAACGCTTGACGCAAGGCGCGTTTCAAATGAGTTTCGGATGTTCGCAAGCTCTGTTGGGGAAGGCGTTATGAACTTAACCATACTTGAAAACGAGCTCAGCGACCCTTGCGCGATGCTGGTGCAGGCTCCCGGTATGCCGTTTTCAACAACGGTGAGCTCAGTTGAGCCGCCGCCGATATCAATCATTACGCCATCGCGTACATCAACTTCGCTTTTCACGCCCAAAAAGCCAAGCCGTGCCTCATCGGGACCGGAGATGACATCGATGGGGACGCCCGTTGCGAGCTCTATCGCCTGTACTGCTTCGTTGCAGTTAAGAGCGTTTCGTATAACGGCGGTCGCAAAAATGCTCGTTTGCTTGCAGTCGAAATAAGCGGCGTGGCGCAGATGCGCCTTGATAGTGGACGTTGCCTTTCTCACACCCGCTTCCGAAAAAACGCCGTCCTCAACATAAGCGGCAAGGCCGGCCATAATCTTGTCGTTGACGATGGTTGAGAAATCGGCGCGCACGTATTGGCTCTTCGTGTCATCGGAAATTTGATAAACCACCAAGCGAACGGTATTGGACCCAACATCCACTATCGCGTAATTGGCCATGGTTTTCTCCTTACAAAACGTTTCGAATGCGATGGCGCGTGCCGCTTATGCGCTCTGTAGTTCCAACATAATTCTAACGGAATGCACGTTTAATTTGTTTTTGACTCATCGGCGTTGGTTTCGGGCAAATTCATGACCATACTGCTTGGAGGCAACAACGCTTCGCGAGCTTGAGCGGCTTGTGACGAGAGGATCACTATGCTTGAAACGATAGATTTCGAATCGCCCCAAATGGCCAAAAAAGATTACAAACGCATTCATGATCGGCAGATGAGCAACCTGATGCTGCTGCAGCAAAAAGCGCGCCAAACAGGTTTGGGAGTTGTCGTTTTGTTTGAAGGTTGGGGCGGCGCCGGAAAAGGGAGTCGCATCTCGGACCTTATGTACAACCTTGATGCGCGTTCCACCAGCGTCTACGTTACCGCCGATATCGATGAGAAGGGCATATCCGAATTCCCCGGCCGTCCGCATGACGTGTACGGCTTTTATCCCGAGATGGCCCAGTTCTGGCGCGCGCTGGGAGAGCGCGGCACTATGACCATTTACGACCGCGGATGGTATACCTCCGCATTGGAGCGCTCGCTGTTCGATCGTTTTGGCGAGCAACTTGGCGACAAGGAAATAAACGAGCTGCAGGGCGTTTTGATGGATCCCGACAAGATGAGCGCCGATTACGCTCGTCGCGAGCGCGACCACGACGTTATTGCGAACTATCGCCATTACGCCTACAACTTCGAGAACATGCTCGTCAACGACGGCTATGTGGTCATCAAGTTTTTTGTGCACGTTCGTGAGGAGGTGCGCGCTGAGCGCATTCGCAAGCTGTACGAGAACCCTAATACGAGCTATCGCGTGAGCACGTTCAAGTTCACGCATATAAAAGATTACGCACGTTCTTACAAGATTCTCGACAGGCTTATCACCGAATCGAATTTCGATTTCGCGCCCTGGACCATTGTCAACGGAGAGGACAAACGCGGGGCCAATATCCAAATCGCGCAAACCATCATCGATGCCATCGAGCGCGGATTGAGGCATAAGGAGCTCGCTGCGTCCGCAAGCGCGATGGCGATGGCCGATGCCGCCCGCATAGCGGCTTCTCTTGGAGAGAGCAATAGCACGCAGCAGAGTATGCCCGCGCCACGGAAAACCGACTACCCGGTGGTCTCCGCTTACCCGCATATCAACCACGCGGCTCCAAAGCCCTCGTTGGACGAGGAAACGTACAAGGCCGAACTCAAGCTCGAGCAAAGCAAGCTTTTCCGCCTCGAAAACGAAATGTATCAAAAGCGCATTCCCATGATGCTCATGTTCGAAGGCTGGGATGCGGCTGGCAAAGGCGGCGCTATCAAGGGCGTGGCGCAAGCGCTTGACGCGCGCGCGTACACTATTTTTCCCAGTCCCGCGCCAACGAAAACCGAGCTTGCCCATCCGCATTTATGGCGCTACTGGACAAGGCTTCCCAAAGCTGGCCATGTGGGCATCTATGACAGAAGTTGGTACGGGCGCGTGTTGGTTGAGCGTGTGGAAGGGTTTGCCACGTACGATCAGTGGGCTCGCGCATACGATGAAATCAACGAGTTCGAATACGAATTGGTGCAATGGGGCGCCATCTTGTTGAAATTCTGGGTTGACGTTACCCCTGATGAGCAGTTGGCACGCTTTGAGTCGCGTGCGGTCGATCCGCTTCGTCAATGGAAGATCACCGATGAGGATTGGCGCAACCGCGAGAAATACCAGCAGTACAAAGAAGCGGTTGACGACATGTTCCGTTTGACTTCTACGGCTTATGCGCCCTGGACGATGCTTGAGAGCAACGATAAAAAATATGCGCGCATTCAGGCTTTGAAAGCGATAACAGCAACCTTGGAGCAACGCTTGAATAGCTAAGTTAGCCTAACTCCCGTCTACACGAAAACTCCATTTATGATACAATAACGTAGAGTTTTCTCGAAATAAGGGCGTCTGGAAAACGGGGGTTGCATGAGTTCGTTGGTGTTTGGCTTCATTCCGATAGAAGCGATATGGATAGCCGTTGCCATAATGGTTGTGATCATTGTCGCTTTCATCGCAAAAGGCTTTTTCGATGAGATGAAGCGCAAATAGCAACGCGGCCCGTTTTTTGCATCACGTAAACTTTAGGAAGAGCGCCTCTTGCGACGAGGCGCTCTTTGTATGTTCGTGCGAACCGGCAATGGTTTCGCGCATGCCGTTTCTTATAATAGAGCTTAAACAAATGAGGTGCCTCAGCGGGGAATAGGAGTCTTGCGTGGCGGCAAAGCACATATCAAATCAAAGCAACAAACGGCAACCCAAGCGCTTTTGGACCGTGGTGCTGGTTGTTTCGCTGGTTGTGTTCGTGGGCTCCTTGTCGGCGTTAGGGGCGCTTGCATTCAGTTATTGGCAGGGGCAGCAAACCTATAATCGCTTGAGTGATGTGGCTGCGCTGAAGATGGGGTCAAACGAGCTTTCCGCTGAAAACGGTGTGGCAGACAGCGAATTCGACTTGGGGGCGATAAGCGTTAACTGGGAGGCGCTTCGCGCGGTGAACCCCGACGTTGTTGCATGGATCTATGTTCCCAACACCCCCATTAACTACCCCGTTGTTCAGGGTAGCGATGATGAGTACTACCTTTACCATGACTTCGAGGGCACCCAAGGCGTGCTCACACAAAATGGGTGCGTGTTCATGAAGGCCGAAAACAACTCCGCCTTCACGGATGCGGGAACGTTTTTGTTCGGCCATCATCTTAATGACGGGAGCATGCTCTCGGCAATTGCCGACGAGTCCACGTTCGTCAACGCAAAAGCCGTCTATCTGTTTACCCCGACCGTCAACATGAAGCTGCACGTCTTCTCGCTGGTTCACTGTCCGTACAACGACCCGCTTGTTCAGGTGTCTTTTGGGACGAAAGCCGAGCAGGACTCTTATCTAGTCGATAAAATCCAGCGATCGGTCATTGCGGTGGAGCCATCGATCGTTCCTTCCTCAATCGACCGATTCGTGGCGTTGGCAACTTGCGATAACCAGACATCTAACGGTCGCTACGTCCTGTATTGCTTCATTGAAGAAGAGGCCTAAAAAAGCCCTGGCGATGTGCGCAAGTTGGTTCGCACCGCGCGTTTTTAGGTGCATGTGCGACCTTTTACCTGCTTTTTCCGCCGATGTGGTTTGGCATGCTACAATAAATCGGCAAAGCAAACACTTTCGATAGGAGTTGCCATGGCAGACGAACAATCCGCCGCTCAAATCACCTACGCTCAAGCTGGAGTGGATATCCAAGAGGGAGCGCGAGCGGTAGATGCCATCAAAGAAACCGTTCATTCCACCTATCGTCCGGAAGTGGTGGGCGATATCGGCGGATTCGGTGGTTTGTTCTCCATCGCGGCCGCCAAGGGCATGGAAGATCCGCTGCTTGTTTCTGGAACCGATGGCGTAGGCA
>JAZQAV010000192.1:0-21313 GCA_045545435.1 Eggerthellaceae bacterium
GTGCGATCGATTTGACTTCACGTTAAGGTGGCCCGTGGCAATGAGCTCTGCTTGCAGGTCGTTATCAGGACGATAGGGAAATGCGCAATGATACACCAAGTCGCCGTCTGCGCTGCACGTTTTGCGTTCGTAGTCGATGAGGCGGTAAAGCTCGCGTTCCTGAGCGTAGTTTAATGTCGAAGATGACACGGCAAGCCTTTCGCGTTTGAGGTTCGTTTCTAGGTGTTAAAAGGCACTTATATTATAACGCTATCGACACGACGATGCGCGGGGGATTCCCTGTCTTGGTTTGTTGCTTGCTGCATGTCATCTTGCAATGCGCGCTTTTCGGGCGTCCTAAATTTCACAAATAATCGTCTTTGCAGGCGCATTAAGCATTAGAATGGACACAAGAGGAAGTTCCGGTGCGAACGCGCAATAATGTCGTATGCGCAGGTTGTCACGTATAGGGGCAAGCATAATGCACCGCACTTCTGTAGGTGGGCTTATGCCCAGGTCATCGTCTAGGAGGTTTTGAATGAAAGAAACGCAACTTTTCATTAACGGCGAATTCCTTGACAATGCTGGACGGGAGATGAAAGAGAATATCAATCCCGCAACGGAGGAAGTAATCTCACTGTTCCCGATGGCCACCAAGGAAGACGTCGATGCGGCCGTTGATGCTGCGTTCGAGGCTCAAAAGTCATGGGAGAAAATCCCTGCAATCGAGCGCGCTAACTACCTTATGGAGCTTGTCCAGCTGGTTAAGGACAACCAAGAGGTTCTGGCTCGCGCCACTTCCGAAGAGATGGGCAAACCGTTGGCCCAATCTATGGATGAGGCTGGCTGGCTTGCCGCCTACATTCAGTACATGGCCGCTCAAGCTCGCCATATGAAAGGCGAGATCATTCCGTCTGACCGTCCGAACGAGAACATCTTGCTGTACAAGATGCCTATCGGCGTCGCCGGTCAGATCATGCCCTGGAACTTCCCGCTGTTCCTGATTGGCCGCAAGGTAGCTCCCGCTCTGGTCGCTGGCTGCACCGTTGTTCTTAAAGCCTCCTCTGACTGCCCGAACGGCGCATACGAGTTCGCAAAATTGGTAGCTCAGTCATCGCTGCCCAAGGGCGTTATCAATGTTGTTACGGGTTCCGGTTCAGTAGCCGGCGCCTCCCTTGCCGCAAATCCGAAACTGGGCATTGTCACCGTTACGGGCTCCACGGCTGTTGGTAAGAAGATCATGAAGGCTGCCGCCGATAACGTCACCAAGGTTTCTCTGGAGCTTGGTGGCAAGGCGCCTGTTATCGTTATGAACGACTGCAAGCTTGACGAAACGGTTGAGCACGTTCTTAACTCCCGCATCTACAATTCTGGCCAGGTGTGCAACGCAGCTGAGCGCGTGTACGTCCAGAAGGGTATCGCCGACGAGTTCATCGCAAAGATGATCGAGCGCATGAAGCAGGTAACCTACGGTCCTGCATTGGGCGGCACTTTTGATATGGGCCCGATGGTCAACAAGGCGCAGCAAGAACATGTTGTTGAGCTGGTTCAATCTGCAATCGACGAAGGCGCAACCATTGAATGCGGCGGCCATGCGGTTACCGTTGACGGCAAGGGTTACTTCTTCGAGCCCACGGTTATCACGGGCGTTAAGCACGAGAGCCGCGTTATGGTCGAAGAAATCTTTGGCCCGGTGCTTCCTATCACCACGTTCGAGACGCTCGATGAGGCTATCGCTATGGCCAACGATTGCGAGTTCGGTCTTACCAGCTCCATCTTTACCACCGACTACGACACGGTTATGCGCGCAATGAACGAGATCAAGTTCGGCGAAACGTATGTCAACCGTGAGCACTTCGAGGCCTTCCAAGGCTTCCATCAGGGCGTACGTGGATCGGGTATCGGCGGCGAAGACGGCGAGCGCGGTCTTGAAGAGTACCTCGAGACGCACATCAACTACATCGATTACGACCTTAACCGCAACAAGGCCTAACGTTGTGCTCGTCGCATAACATGCTCTAGAGCATCGCAAGCGCAGCTTGTAGGCTGCCACATAACATAAAGAGGGTCTGTTACCTGAGCGGTAACAGACCCTTTCTTCTTGTTGCAACTTTGCCAAGAGGGGCGTGCCCCTATGGCTCATGTGCGAATCCTACAGATTCGCTTTTGTGGGCACTATTCAACTACTACATAGCTCACGTACATGGGACCGTGTACGCCTTCAACGCGAACAAGCTCAATATCTGCCGTAGCGGAAGGCCCGCTAATGAAGCAGATTTGCGAGGGGAGCGCGCTTTCGGAAGAAAGATCCTTCATGGCGTCCACCATGGTGGCCTTGATGGTTGAAGCGTCAATTACGGCGATGTGCGCCAACGGGAGCAGGCTTATCGAGCGTCCGCAGTGCGCATCGGTGGGCTGGATGATGGTGCCCGTTTCGGCGATGCCGCCTGTGGCGTATGTAATGCCGTAGGTTGCGGTAAGCGCGGTATCGATGTTCGCTTGTCCTTTTGACTCATCCCATATGGCAACTTCCAAAACGCGCGCCTGCTCTTCGAGAGCTTCTTGCAGGTTGGATTCGACAAAACGGGGGTCATCGGCGAACAGTACGGTGCAGGGTTCGTTCGTTTCGGGAACACCTTGTCCCACTATGGACGCTATCGTGCTGGCAAGCGTGGAAGCAGTGCAGCGTTTTACCTGAACGCGAACTTTTTCGGCTTCGAGACAGAACAAATCTACGAGCTGCTCTTGCGTGAGCCCATCGGTTACGCGCGCGGCTGTAATCTCGCCTTGTAGGGGCGGCACTGAATCAGGCACTGCGGTATGCCCCAGATGTTCCGATATGGGCTTCAACAGGTCGTTAAGGGTTTTGTTTCCAAGCGCCATTATTGAACACCGCCTTCCATGGTTTCGCAAGCGGATTGGGTATCAGCGCTTTGCGCATCGTTCGGTTCTTTTGCAGCAGTACCTTCCGCGCTTTGGGCTGCGTCCTGCTTGTTTTCCGTCTTGCAGGGCTCGGTTGCGCACTCGTTTGTTTGCGAAGCTTTATGCTCTTTGAACCACGTGCGGAAACGCGTGGGCGAGAATACGTCGAAGTCGCGCGTGGAGGTCCAGCCTTTGGCGATGGGTATCCATGCACTGTCCTCACCGAGCGCAGACTCACCATGCGCAAGTGCTTGCATGACGGGACGCCCTGCCTTCATGGCGGTCAAATACACGGGCACGTTAGACCACAATAGTTCAAGGAACTTGAAGACCGGCACTTCGGCCGCATGGTTTTTGTGCTGCTCAACAATGTTGATGCGATGCTGGCGAATTAAGTCGGGCAAGGGCACTTCGCACGGGCAATGCTCAGCGCACGCGCCGCAAAGCGTGCACGCGTAGGCAAGCGCATCGATGTCGTTGTAGCCTACAAGACCTGCTGTGAGAACGATGCCCATGGGTCCCGGATAAATGGAGCCATATCCGTGTCCGGTGATATGGCGGTACACCGGGCAAATGTTAAGGCATGCTCCACAGCGAATGCAGCGCATCATATCTTGGAACTCGGAATGCAGGAAACCCGAGCGTCCGTTGTCCATAAGGATAATGTGTGCCTCTACGGGGCCGTCCAGCTCGCCATTGGCGCGCGGGCCGCTGTCCAAGGAGAAATATGCGGTCATTTTCGAACCAACAGCGCTGCGCGGAAGAAGGGCCATCATGGTATCGAGCGATTCAAGATCGGGCACGATGCGGTCGATTCCTACGAAAATGATCTGCACCTTGGGAAGGGTGTCCACCATACGTCCGTTGCCCTCGTTGGTAACCAGCGTCACTGATCCCGTTGAGGCAACAGCGAAGTTGCATCCGCGAATTCCTACTTCGGCTTTCAAGAAGTCGTCACGCAATATTTTGCGGAGGAAGTGCGTGATGTCTTCAGGGACGGAAGGCCCGTCGTAGCCGCGTTTCTCGCGATAGATTTGGGCGATGGTTTCACGGTTGAAATGCAAGGCGGGAACAACGATATGCGAAGGTTTTGATTCGGCCGTTTGCAAAATGTTCTCGGCACAGTCGGTTTCGACAATGGTTACACCGGTTTCTTCCAGGATTTCGTTGAGCCCAACCTCTTCGGTCATCATGCTCTTCGATTTCACCGCATACGCCGCGCCGTGCTTTTCGAAGATGTCGAGCACTTCCCACAGCGCATCGTCGCCAGTGGGGGCGTAATGCATGGTGTATCCGTTGGATTCCGCGTTTTCGGCGAACTGCTTAACGTAGTAGTCGAGGTTTTCGGAGACGAGGTTGCGCACCTGAGCGGCTTTATCGCGCAGCTGCTGCCACCCGTCGCCCATTTCATCCACGAGGGCTTGTCGTTTTACGTAAAAAGCTTCTTGAGCGGCCTTGATGGCGTCATGTTTGAAATCGTCGGCAAGGCATTCGCTCACGCGCTCGCGCAAGGTTTCGTCATTGTTGTAAAGGATTGCCATGGTTAACCCCTTGAATCAAGAATTTCGGCGATATGCATAACACGGATATCACGATCAAGGCGTCCATCGCTGCGCATGCGCGAGAGGGCTCCCTTAATGTTCATAAGACACGGCACGTCGGCGCCACACAGCACGTTCGCACCGGTTTCTATGACGGTGCGGCATTTTTCGTAAACGATTTCACCTGAAATCTCAGGTTGCTTGAACGAGAAGGTGCCACCGAATCCACAGCAGCGATCGGCATGCTCCATTTCGCGGTACTCGAGCCCCTCAACGTTTTCAAGCAGTTGTAAGGGTGGTTCTTTGATTCCCAAAAGCCTGGTTACATGGCAGCTTTTGTGGAAGGTGACGCTGTCGTGGAAGGATGCGCCCACGTCGGTGACACCCAGTTGGTTGACGATGTAATCGGTGAATTCGTAGCAACGCTCGGCAAGTTTCTTCGTGCGCTCGAAGTATTCGGGCTCATCTTTGAACACGATAGGGTAGTCGTTGACGATGGCGTTCATGCAGGAACCCGTGAGTGAAACGATAGTATCGTATTCGTCGTTGTCGTATGCGTCTATGATCATTTTAGCAACGGGAACAGTTTCTTTACGGTAACCCGAGTTAAGAAGTCCCTGGCCGCAACAAACCTGTTTTTCCGGAAGCTCAAGATCGCACCCGAGCCTTTCAAGAACGTTGACGGCTGCGATTCCGATTTCCGGGTAGAACATATCCACCATGCAGCCTGGGAAAAATGCAATGCTCAAAGTGTCCCCCTTTCAGATGGAAGTGCACGGTGCGCAACTGCGTCGTGCGCGTCCATAATCCTCATATGCGGATTATAGTTCTCGTCAGTCGGTCTTGAGGCGTGAATACGTATACGATTGTTCAATCTCAAGTAAGCCGGGAACATTTTTGCTGCGTGTGCAGCTGTGAAAACGAATTTAAAAACTGGAGAAAAAGCCAGTTGGCATAGTTGGCAATAAGCATATAATCGTAACTGTAACAGCATGAGGTCTCGCGTTTTTGCCACGTGGTATTAAAGCGCCACCTTTGCCTCAATAAGAGTGACTGTGCGGTGCGTCAAGCCATTTCCGCCCAGCCTTGGTTTAACCAGCCTGTAGGTGCAGGCTGTAAACGTGAAGGATGAACCGTTTGAGGGAAGGAAGTTCGTCATGAAGGGATTCGTAGCTACGTCAATTGCACCATCTGCAGCAGATGCCGGCAAAGAGGTTGCCGCAAAGATTGCTGCAGGGATCGATGGCGCAAAAGTTGCCATGGCGTATGGAAGTTGCGATTACGATGCCAAGGAGCTTTTGGGCGCTATTGCGGCCGAGATGCCCGGCGTTCCTGTGCTCGGCAACACTTCGTTTACCGGAATCATTACGCCTGAAGGGTTCATCGGCGGCGACACGCCCTTTGTTGGTATTCTTGCGCTGGGCGGCGATGACGTCGTAGTGGGAACCGCTGGCGCTGCTGCTCTTGAAGGTCATGACGCGCGTGCTATGGGTGCGGAGCTTGCTAAGCAGGCTATGGCTGCTGCTGGCAAAACCTGCGCTCCCGATTATTGGTATATGGCGGCTTCTCCTGCCGAAGAAGAGTATTACATCAAGGGCGTAACCGACGTAATTGGTCGCGTTCCGTTCTTTGGTGGTTCTGCTGCCGACAACGAGATTGCTGGTAAGTGGTGGCTTTACAGCGGAACCGATGCGTTCCAGGACGGCTGTGTTGTTGCCTTCTTCTACACCGATACCCCATTCGTGAACAAGTTTACGGGCGCCTATGCCGAAACCGACAAGTTCGGTGTAGTGACGAAGATGGATGGCGATCGCGGCATCGCTGAAATCGATGGCAAGCCTGCTTTGGATGTGTACGCCGATTGGCGCGGCATGAGCACCGATCAACTTATGGGCGGCGACTTGCTGGTTGAGTCCATTGTTGCACCGCTTGGCGTAAAGGACCGCATGGGCGATTTGGTTGCCATTCGTCACCCAATGAACGGCAATGATGATCACTCTATCGCCGTTGGCGCCAAGGTTGTTGAGAAGACGGCCGTTATCATGATGGACGGCGACGTTGACGTGCTTGTTGGCTCTGTTGCTAAAACGGCTGGCGAGCTGAAGGACAATGCGGCCAAGCTTGGTTTCGGCGCACCTGCGGCCTACTTCTTCGTACATTGCGGCGGACGTCGTGCGGCTATCGCCGACCGCATTGATGAGGTTGCCGACGCATTTATCGCACAAGCTGACGGCGTTCCCTTCCTCGCTGAGTTCACGTTTGGCGAATACGGGTACGAGCAAGACGGCTGCAACTCCATTGGTGGCCTGATGCTTTCCTTCACCGCACTGGGATAATCAAATCGTTTTAGTTTGCATCGTTTGCAGAACGGGGCACCGGCTTATGCCGATGCCCCGTTTTTTACGCAACTTGGTTTTCAGTGGGTGGTTAGTTCAAGCGAATCGGCTTTAAAGAGACTCGGGAAGGATTTCTAGCCAGGGGAGGCGCATGCCGTCCTTTAGAAGGCGAACCTAATCACGTTCGAGAAATTCACGCAGATCATCGCAAGCAGAAGGGTTTTAAGGACGAGCTCTACTTTGCGGTTGTCGATATGCGCGGTGATGACTGCGCCTACAAGTGCGCCGCCAATTCCACCTGCAACCATCGAAAGCATATCAAGCCACGAAAACGCGGGCACGGTTGCGGTAACAATGGCAGTTGCGATACTCGAAAGCTGCGATATCACGATGATGAACAACGAGTTTTTTGCTGCTTCTTTTGCATCCATCGAAAAGAAGAAGAACAAAACGGCAATGTTGCTGGTGCCGCCGCCAATCCCCAAAAACGCTGAGATTACGCCCAGCAGACAGCCGATTATGATCGAGGTGAGGGGGCTGTCTATCTGCTTCGAGGGCAACTTTTCTTTGTTGCACACATAAAGAAAGACGCCAAAGGTGATGAGCGTAAGGCAAATTGCTTGCACCATACCCAACATGTTCTCGTTGGGAAACGATGTGCGCAAAAGCTGGAACAGCCATTTTCCAACAAGGCCGCCCAATGCTGCGCCGATGGCAAGGGGAAAGGTGGTTCGCAGGCGCAGCTTCACGCCATTGTTTCGGGAGCGTATGAGTGACGAAACCGACATCGCCATAACCGTAACGCCGCATAAGAAGCTTGCAGTGCTCACGGGCAAAAGGCCGAACATGTCCATGACCGGTTTTATGATTATGCCGCCGCCAGCGCCAACAATAGCGCCTATGCTTGAGGCGATAAGGCATATGAGGAAAAAGACTACGTGCATAGAAACATCCGGCCAGGTTTTAAATACAGGAAGCAAAAAGAATAGGCTTCATGAAAGCTATGGTAACAGGTAAAAAAGGCGCGCCCTGAGCCTGGGCGCGCCTTCAAGGAAATCTACGCATTAGGTTGGTCTCTGGTGAGGCCCACAAGTGCGCGGGATTGTTATTGTTGCTGTTCGCTTGAGGGGTCGGATACCACTTCTTTCAGCGAGGCGGCAAGCCCTGCGATACCCTGAATGTCACTGGGGATGATAAGTTTGGTAGCTTGACCTTTGGATACTTCCTTGAGTGCTTCGTAGGATTGCAGCGTGAGGACCGCTTTGTCGGCGCCCGCTTCACGGATGGCGCGGATACCATCGGCGGTTGCCTGCTGCACGGTGCGAATGGCCTCAGCTTCGCCTTCTGCTTCTTGAATCTGACGTTCTTTTTCGGCTTCTGCGGCAAGAATGATCGTTTGCTTTTTCGCTTCAGCTGCAAGGATTTGTGCCTGTTTGTTGCCTTCGGCAATGGTGATGGCGGATTGCTTTTGACCTTCTGCCAACAGGACCGCTTCTCGCTTTTCGCGCTCGGCTTTCATCTGCTTTTCCATTGCTTGCTGAATAGCTGCAGGCGGCGTGATGTTTTTAACCTCAACGCGGTTAACTTTGATACCCCAAGCGTCGGTGGCTTCATCAAGAATGGAGCGCATTTGCGCGTTGATGGTATCGCGCGAAACAAGGGTGGTATCAAGATCAAGGTCGCCAATGATGTTACGAAGCGTGGTAGCGGTAAGGTTTTCGATGGCCATGATGGGGTTCTCAACGCCATAGCAATAAAGGCGCGGATCCATAACCTTGAAATAGATAACCGAATCGATGGACATGGTTACGTTGTCTTTGGTGATAACCGGCTGCGGGGGAAAGTCGGCAACCTGCTCTTTAATGGAAACGCGCGCGCGAATGCGGTCGATGAAAGGAATTTTTACATGCAGACCGTTGCTCCAGGTGGTGAGGTAGGAGCCAAGGCGTTCGACAACCATCATTTCGGCTTGCGGTACGATCTTGATGCAGGTGAATGCAAAAAGAACGACAAGAGCAACGAGTACGATAAGTATGATGAGCATAAACTAATCAACCCTTTCTACGATGAGTTTTATGCTTTCCTGGCCCACAACTTTAACGCTGGTACCTGCGGGGATGGTGCTTCCATCGGCCGAAACAGCTGCCCATGTCATGCGGTCGGGGGTTTGAACGCGACCTTTGAACGTAGCGTTATCAATGTCTTCGGTGACCATAGCATCGAGGCCTATTGGCGTGGGTTCGAATGATTCACCGTGCTTGCGGTACTTCATAACGACGGGGCGAATCAGAACAAGGCTTGCGATGGACACCACCAAGAACACGATTATCTGAACGATTATGCTTGCTCCTGCAATGTTGGCAACAAACGCGGCAAGTGCGCCCAATACAAACCAAAGCGTGATAAGCCCGAAGGATATCGCCTCAATGGCTCCCATTACAGCAGCAACTATCAACCATATATAGGATTCCATAGGCCTCCTTTCAACATATTTCAGTATAGCAAAGGGCGCTAAACGAGCGGCAAAATGTTCCCGACGAGCGAAAGGGCGTTGGTGGTTTGTGAGATTTGTCACATTTTCGCTCCCTGAAATGCTCAAAAGACATGAAACAAGAAATGGCAAAGTTTTAAAATGAGGCGAAGAACGAACGAAGGAGCATCATATGCAGTTGCCGCATCGTGACATATTTGCCGGGTACGTTGCAGGCGCCATTGCCGAAAACGGTGGGTTTGGAGAAGAAGTTTCGGCATACGCGTTCTATTGCTGGGACCCTGAACGTTTTTTGAGCAAAGCGAACAGCGGGGACCATATTGCTGCGCGTGCGAGCGATGAAGCGCTTTCGCATGTTCAGGTTTTAACGTTCGGGAGCGAATTTGCCTGTGTTTGCGCTCTTTATCAAGCTTTTCTTAATGGTGAACTCGTTTCGAACTACTCAAGCTTGGTGTTGCGCGTGAGCAATGGTGAACAGGTTGATTTGCCTGCAGGTGTTGCGAAGCTGCTGGAAGATGAGCGCGGTGACGGCTTTAAGCGAACGGTTTTGTCGTATATCCATCAAACGTCTGACGAAAAGCTACTTAATGGCAAGTCCGTCGCTTCGTGTGCGCGTGAAGATATGTCAGTTGGCGACAATGAGGTAATGCGATCGATTATTGATTTTGCTGGCAAATTGGATGACCGTTATAAGGCGCAGGTGTTAAACGGTTTGTGTGCTCTTGCTGTGAACACGGGGTGTCATGATGCTCGTTTTGCCCATAGAGGCAACCAAGAGGCTTTCTTTAGTCCAGAGGCAAATGCGTTTGTCGGGTTTGCTTATCGCGAAGGTGAAAAGATCAAGTTCTACTCAAACGCGTATGCGCCTACAACATTCAAGAAATGGCTCAACACGCCGTCTCGTAGCGCACTGTTGTATGAGGACCCCGTCGCAACGGGAGCTCCGTTCGAACGAAGAAAGTCATTTGAGAAGGTTTTGAAAGACATATTCGACGAAAGCTATTTCGGCATAATTGATGCATTAGAGGCGGGGCGTTCACGTTCGCTATAATACGATTGGGCGGATTTGCGAGAGCGAATGCGCTGGCACAGTATTAAACCGACGTGGGGCCAGCTATGGATGTCAATACCGTTCTTTCAGTGCTTCAGATAGCGTTACTTGTAGCGGTCCTTGTTGCTATTGCAATAGGAGTGATTCGCTTCAGGCAGGCGCGGCGTGAGTTTGCGCGCCTTGCATACGGCACGGACACGCTGCGCGAGGGTATGGAAAAGCAAGAGCTTGAGTACCAAAGAACGCCTAAATCGCTCAGCTCGGTTACCAGCTTATACCTTCCTCAACTCATGAACGATTTTCCCGAATTCGACTACGGGAATGCATGTACGCGTGCCGAGAACGTGTTAACGAGTTACCTGATGGCCATTGATTCCAACGGCGCTTCGTCTGTTTCGGAGGGAAGCTATCAGCTGCGCGAAAGCCTTAAAATGCGCATTGCAGGATTGCGCGACAGCGGTTTTACCGAACAGTTCAACGATATTAAAATTCATCGTACAGAACTTTCCGGTTATCGTAAAACGGCCGGCAGATGCTTGCTTACGTTTCAAATTGCGGTGCAGTACCACCATGCTTTGCTTGATGCGGAAGGAAACGCTGTAAAAGGCGATTTGAACAAACTTGAGCAGGCGCGCTACAACGTGACCATGGGCTATATCCAGGATATTGCGCAAATTGCCGATACGCGCGAGCATGCGCATGCCCTGAATTGCCCCAATTGCGGTGCTCCGGTGAAAACGGTGGGTGCTAAAGTGTGCGAATACTGCGGAAGTCCCCTGGTGGAGTTCAATATCCGCGTTTGGACCTTCGATTCGGTTGAGGAAGGGTAGCGTATGGCACTGGGTTTCGGAGACAGTGGGTTTATCGACGAGAATGACACGAGGGCGTCAATGATTGCCGCCATCAAAGATAAGCTCGATTCTGCCGATGCGGTTATCATCGGTGCCGGGGCGGGACTTTCAACTGCCGCAGGTTTCACCTACGGAGGAGAGCGTTTCGATCGCCTGTTTGCCGACTTTAAGGAAGCGCGCGGTTTGCGCGATATGTATTCAGGGGGCTTTTACCCTTTTCCGATGCCCGAAGAGAAGTGGGCGTTTTGGAGTCGCATGATCATGTGCAACCGCTACACCGACGCTCCAAAAGACACCTATCGCAAGCTTTTGTCTTTGGTGGAAGACAAAGAGTATTTTGTTATAACCACCAACGTTGACCATCAGTTTCAAAAGGCGGGCTTTGACAAAAAGCGATTGTTCTACACTCAGGGAGACTATGGTTTGTTCCAGTGCAGCGTTCCGTGCCACGAAAAAACCTACGATAACGAAGACGTAGTTCGTGCAATGGTAGAGCAGCAGCACGACATGCGCATACCTTCTGATTTGGTGCCGTATTGCCCTGTGTGCGGAAAACCGATGAGCATGAACCTTCGTGCGGACGATACGTTTGTGGAAGATGAAGGTTGGTATTTGGCAAATGACAGATACCGCACGTTTTATAACAAATATGCTGATGAAAAGCTTGTCTTGCTTGAGCTTGGCGTAGGCGGAAATACGCCAAGCATCATCAAGTACCCGTTCTGGCGCTATACCTACTACAACCCCGATGCTACGTATGTGTGCTTGAACTATGGCGAAGCGTACGCGCCAAAAGACATTAGCGAGCGAAGCATCTGCCTCAATGACGACGTCGATGCCGTGCTCGATGATCTTCTTAACTAGTGCGGCACCTTTCTTGGCAACAACGAGCACAAACGATTTCAAGGGGTTGAAACCCATTAATCTTTTTTCGCAGGTGAAGCCGGGAAACTGTATGCGAACGCGTTAAAGGCCAGGATTCCAAAATCTACTTCCGCAGGTTAAGCCGAGGGTCTGTGTGCGAATAGCCAAGAGGATGGAAAGCCCAAGAGCCCGCTTCCTCATGCGTAGGCGAGGGGCATTAGGGCGATATGCAAGAGAGCGGAAACCCAAGAGCCCGATTCCGCAGCCGAAGGCGAGGAGCTGTAGGAGAATGGTCTAGAGGCTCGGATACCCTTGAATCCGCTTCCGCAGGCGAAGCCGAGGAGCTGTAGGATGAAAGGGTATCCGAGCCTCTGTAATCAATCAACTTAATCGCGTGTCAGCTTTCGATGGATACGATGCGGCTTAGCGGCTTCTGCCCCTAAGCGCTCGACTCGATTCTTTTGGTAATCGGCGAAATTGCCTTCGAACCAGAACCATGCTCCCGGGTTTTCGTCAGTGCCCTCCCAAGCAAGGATATGCGTGGCAATGCGGTCCAAGAACCAACGGTCATGGCTGGTGATAACCGCGCATCCGGGGAATTCAAGCAGGGCTTCTTCAAGGCTCTCCATGGTTTCGGTGTCAAGGTCGTTGGTGGGCTCGTCCAGCAGCAGAAGGTTTCCGCCTTGGGAAAGCGTGAGCGCAAGATTCAGGCGGTTGCGCTCTCCGCCCGAAAGTACGTTCGACGGTTTTTGCTGGTCGGAGCCCTTAAACCCGAAAGCGGCCACGTATGCGCGGCTGGGAACTTCGGTTTCGCCTACCATCATGCGATCGAGGCCTCCCGAAACTACTTCCCATACATTCTTTTTGGGGTCTAATCCTGCGCGCATTTGGTCGACATACGAAATTTTTGCCGTTTCGCCAACTTCCAGGGTTCCCGAGGTGGGAGCCTCGCTGCCGACGATCATTTTGAAAAGCGTGGATTTGCCAACGCCGTTGGGGCCAATGACGCCAACAATGCCATTGCGCGGAAGGTCGAACGAAAGGTCATCTATCAATACGCGATCGCCGAATGCTTTGTGCAAATGCGTTGCGGTAATAACCTTGGAGCCCAAGCGGGGGCCAACGGGAATATGAATTTCGGCATAATCCACGTTTCGCTTTGCGGCCTCGGCTTCTAAGGCCATGCGCTCATATGCCTCAAGGCGCGCTTTGTTCTTTGCCTGACGTGCCTTGGGGGAGCTGCGAACCCACTCGAGTTCCGACTTCATCTTTTTCGCTCGCCGCTGATCTTGCTGGCCCTGAGACTCAAGACGGGCGGCTTTCGTTTCGAGATAGGTTGAGTAATTGCCCTTGTAGGGATACAGCGTGCCGCGGTCAACTTCGCAGATCCATTCTGCGACGTTATCAAGGAAGTACCTATCGTGCGTCACGGCAAGTACCGCCCCCTGATAGTTTTTAAGGAACTGCTCAAGCCAAAGGACGCTTTCCGCATCAAGGTGGTTGGTGGGCTCGTCCAAAAGCAACAAGTCAGGCGCTTCGAGCAAAAGCTTGCACAAAGCCACGCGCCTGCGCTCGCCGCCGGAAAGATGGTCAACGGCTTCATCGGGGTCGGGGCACTGTAGGGCATCCATCGCCTGCGAGAGCTGGCTGTCCAAATCCCATCCGTTTGCGGCATCTATTTCTTCCTGGAGCTGCCCCATTTCCTCCATGAGCGCGTCGAAGTCGGCGTCGGGGTTGGCCATTTCGGCGGAAATCTCGTTGAAGCGATTCACCTTGGCAATGATGTCCGCGAACGCTTCCTCGACGTTTTCTTTAACCGTTTTGTCTTCGTTGAGCGGCGGTTCCTGCAGCAGTATGCCCACGGAGTAGCCCGGAGTAAGCTTGGCGTCGCCGTTGGAAACCTCTTCGATACCGGCCATAATCTTCAGAAGGGTGGATTTGCCCATACCGTTAGGGCCGACTACGCCAATTTTCGCACCGGGGTAAAACGCCATGGTTACATCGTCAAGAATCACCTTGTCGCCGTGCGCTTTGCGTGCCTTGTACATTTGGTAGATGAATTCTGCCATTTATCGCGCCTTTCCTGCGATTGTTGCTATCGTGGTGTGCATTCTACCCGAAAGAACGCGAAAGCTCGGCAGCGTAGGGAAAACGCTATACGGATGGCAGATATACGTTCAATGAGCCGCTTCTGTAGCCTTCAAGATCAACGGAAACGTAGGTAAAGCCCGCCGTTTTTAAAGCAGCGGCAATCTTTTCGCGCAGCTGGGCGTCTGCAAAGCGCGCTATGTCCGCTGGCTCAACTTCGATACGTGCCGTGTATGCCTCTGCCTTTGAATTTGGCGACACGGTTCGCGATGCGCGAACGCGCACGTTCTCAAAGCCTTCTGCATGAAGCACCTCTTCAGCCAATGCAACTATGCGAATGTTTTTCGTTGTGAGAGGCTCGCCATAGGGAAAGCGACTAGCCAAGCATGCGTACGAAGGTTTGTTCTGCGTGGGAAGGTTGAGCAGTGCCGAAGCATCGCGAATATCCCGTTTGCTAAAACCGCAGGAAACCAGGGGGCTTATGATGTGCAACTCCTCCAAAGCGGCTCTTCCCGGCCGGTAGTCCGACAGGTCGTCAATGTTGGAGCCTTCGATTAACGCGTTGAGCCCTCGTTGTTCGGTGATGGCTTGGGCCGTATTCAAAAAGGTTTTCTTGCAGAGGTAGCAACGGTTTTCCGGGTTTGCGCATATTGCCTGGTCGTTGAGTATGTCGATAGTAAATTCGCTTTGTTCTATGGCGTAGCGCGCGCAAAAATCGCGCGCTTCCTCGTATTCGCTCTCAGGAAAAACCGGCATGCGAGCCGTTAAGGCGAGGCATTTCGGGCCAAGGGTTTCGTGGGCAACAAACAGGAGAAACGCGGAATCAACGCCACCTGAAAATGCGACAGCCACACTTTCCAGCTCTTCGATAAACACCTTCAATCGTTCGATTTTCGTTTCGATTTCGCGAGCGCGGGTTTCGTCGGTATGTTGTGTGCAGAGCATAGCAACCCTATCAGTGGCGTCTTTTTCGGTAAAATGGAGCGCAATCAATTTGTAAGTATACCTGTCTGCTCTGTTTGGACAGAAGATGAAGGAGCAAGTTGTTATGGCCGAGGAGCTTACGGACAATTTTAACGGGTTCTACGAAGAGGAAGACGCGTTTGACATTTCTCCCGATGTTGCCAAGGGAAATCCTGGGCATCCCGAAGGGGAAGATGGCGAAGCTATGCTTGACCGCATGAACGGCGGGGAGCACGAAGAGCTTGCGAACTGGGCCTTCCAGTACATTTCCTTTGAGGGGGCAAGGCGAGCGTTAGACGTTGGCTGCGGTGGCGGCGCCAATATCGCGCGCATGCTCGAGCGCATGCCCGAAGGCGAAGTGTGGGGCGTCGATCACTCTGAATTGAGCGTCGAGAAAACGTTGAAGTACAACATCGATGCGGTACGCGCCGGCCGCAGCGGAGCCATTTTGGCCGATGTTGCCAATATGGGCTTCACCGATGAGGCCTTCGATCTGGTTACCGCGTTCGAGAGCATCTATTTTTGGCATGATCCATATGAGGCGCTCCGCGAGATTTATCGTGTGATGGCACCGGGTGCAACGCTGCTCGTATGCAATGCAACCGATGGTTCAAGTTCTGACAGCTATCTGCTTGCCATGATGGTTCCCGGCATGAAAATTTACACGCCGCGTGAGCTTGACGGCATGATGGACACCGTTGGCTTCGTTGACGTGAAGCTGTACAACGATATGAAGCGTGGCTCGGTTTGCGTTACGGCAAAACGCCCCATGCAAGAGCCAACTGCTTAACGCCTGCTTCAATCTTGCTTTGGGGCATTCGCGCGAAACCCAGCATGATGTAGTTCCAGTCTTTGGGAATCTCATCGTGCCAGTAGCACGAGGTTGGGTAAACGCTGACGTCGAATAAGGCGGCCGCATCAATGAGCTCTTGCTCGGTGCGGTCGTCATTTGTTTTTATCAATACGAAGGGCGACGCGCCAAAACTGAGCACCGAAACCCGGTTGCCCATATGCGTTTTAATCGCTTTTTCAAGCGCATTTTTCTTCCCGATAGATGCCGTGCGAAGCTTTCGAACATGTGCCGCGAATTTATCTTGGTACATGAACTCGGCCATTGCTTGCTGCGTTTGCCAGGGGACGCGCGGATGAAGAGCATGTTCGCTTTTCAGCCAACGGAACGCGAGCTTTGGGGGAAGCACAAGCCAGCTCATGCACAACGCCGGCGTGAAAACATTGCTGAACGTACCCAACAAAATGGTTCGCCCGTTCGTATCAAGGGCGGCGATGGGTGCAACGTGGCTCGACCCATGTTGGAATTCAAATCCGTATTCATCGTCGATAAGGTACGCATCATGCTTTTCGGCCCATGCGAGAAGCTTCTTTCGTTTATCAAGCGCCATGGCTTCATTGGTGGGGAACTGGCATGCAGGAGTGACAAATAACAGTTTTGAGTTTTGAAGCTGTTGTTCGGTTTTGCGCCAAGAAGCCGACGGGTAGGTTGAGATAGAGTGCGTCCGTATGCCGTTGCGTTCAAGGTGTTGACGCGGTTCGTTGTAGCCAGGTTCTTCCATGGCAACAACAAGTTCATTGCGATCGAAAAGGCTCACTACGTTCATGATGAGTTCGCGCGTTGTGGGCGCTATAACAACTTGGGCGGGATGAGCTTCAACGCCGTATTCATGTTTAAGGTAGCGACAGAGTTCTGTTCTGAGCGCTAACAGTCCCTGGCGATCGTTGTACAAACAGTTTTCCTGCGCGGAGTCGGAAAACAGCACGTCCCTTGTTATGCGAGCCCATTGGGCGAAGGGAAATGAAGAGGGGTCGACGGCATCGTAAGCAAAATCGAAGAGGACCCCTTTCTTTTTGTCGCTGATGCTTTCGCTAAAAGCAATGAGCTTTTCCAGGTCGTTTGTATATTCCTCTGTAAACGCACTACCTTGTGCCCTGTCCGTCTTATTGCCCTTTATTTGGGCGCTTACGATAAAGCCACTGCCTCGGCGAGCCTCCGCATACCCCTGTTCCACAAGAAGCTGGTAGGCCAATTCGACAGTTGTATTTGACACCCCCAGCTCTTCGGCTAGTTTTCGTATCGAGGGAAGGCGTTTTCCGGGACGATAGGCGCCTTGTTCAATTTGCTCGGCTACTTGGGAGGAAAGCTGCTGGTAGTAGGGAATGGGACTTTGCGCGTCAATGAAGGGCATAGGGCATCCTTAACGTGTGGTGTTGGCGATTGGCGCACCGTAAAGAGCACGACTACACAATATATTAATTTACTTAAATTGTCCTGCGTGAATTTTGTGAAACTGTCCCTACTTTTATCAAGTCCCGATGCGTAGAATTAAATTTGCAAGAGTATGCGGTGGGTATTTTTGGTCAACTTTTACTTGCGCTGCAACTTGCAGAAATGTTCGTTTACAGGCGAACATCGAAACAGGACGTCTAGTCAGAAGGAAGGAGGCTGCTATGAAAGGCAAGAAACTCGTCATAGCGATATGCGTCGTTACGATGATATCAGCTGTTGTCGGTCTTGCTGCTTGCGCACCGAAAGCCAACAAAACCATTGTTGGCAATCCGACACCAAACGTAAAACAGTCGGATATTACGCCCGAGCCCGATAAATACGGGGTAGTAAAAGCGGTTCAATGGGCCGAAGCGTATCCGTATGAATATCAAACATATCTTGAGAATGCATACAATACGCCGGTCGTAGGGGAATATCCTACATCCGAGTACATGGCTCAAGGGGGAACTGCCGAAGATACAACCTCTACGTTGCCATCCGATTTCACCGGGGATAAGGTAACGCAGGCGCTTGCCTCCTCCAACAAAATGGACTATCTGCAAACAAACCCCGAAATCAAAACCTTGGGTTTGGGTTACGGCTACGCAAAATACTATACCGAGCCTGCTAGCCACGTTTACTCGCTTTGGACGGTAACCCACAACGGTCGCGTTGCCAACGGCAACAACACCAAGGCCGCTTGCATCACCTGCAAGTCTCCTCAGTATTCCAATTTGGTTGATATGGAAGGCGAAAGCGTCCATATGAGGCCGTTCAATGAGGTTGTTGGACAGCTCGATGAAAACGTCAGTTGCGCAAGCTGCCATGGCAACACTCCTATGGTAGATGGCGAAGTCTACCTTGAGGTGGATCGTGCTATGTGGACTGTTGCTATGGGCGAAGACGCCAACAAGGCATCGCTTGAAGGCCAAGTATGCGGCCAGTGCCATTGCGACTACTCGATGGCCCCTGGAACCAGCATTCCCACCAGCCCGTACTATGGTGGAACCGCATCCATGGTTCCCGATTTGGCATTGCAGTGGTATGACGAGCATAATTACGTCGACTGGACCTACGCTTCTACCGGCGCGAAAATGCTTGCTGTTCGTCATGCCGAGTACGAGTTCAACTATGGCGGGGAAGGCAGCCATATGCAGCGTCTTGGCTATGATTGCAACGATTGCCACATGGCAACCACCACCGCTGCAGACGGAACAGTTTACGCAAGCCACAACTGGATCAGCCCGCTTGACAACCAAGAGCTCATCGATCGCGATTGCAGCAAGTGCCACGCCAATCTGAGGGCCGAGGTTGCTGCAATTCAGTCTGAGATTATGCAGATCGAGCAGAATGCCGGCTACCGTGCAGTAAGCTTCATCCATAATTTCGAGAATGCTCTTAACGCTGGTACGCTCAACGACGAACAAATCAGCCGTCTCCAGTACATCCAGCGAGCAGCTTGCTACTACTGGAACTTGGCTTCTGCAGAGAATTCCGAAGGCGCTCATAACTCCGATTTGTCTCGCGAATGCATCGCTAAGACGCACGCCCTCCTTGACGAAGGCGACCGCATTATTGGTGTTAAGTCAACGGCCGAAGCCGGAATGTAATCGCTTCTATCGAATAGAGGAAAGGAGCGAGAGCAATGGCTGAAGACGAGAAAAAAGTTACCGAAGCAACCGCGAGCCCTGTTGCACCCGAAACGCATCGCGTGCCGCGTAAAAGCAGTAAAAAATTCGGTATTACAGCTCTCATCGTTGCTGTTATCGCCATTGCCGGCATCGGTTTCTGGCAATGGCACGAAACGCCTGGTTTCTGTGCGGCGTTCTGTCACAACATGGACGAGTATCTGTACACCTATAACCAGCAGCAAGGCGTTGGCGGTGTAGATAAATACGGCAATGCCGTTACCAACACTAATGCCATGATGGCAACGTTGCACCGAAATACGAAGGCAACCGCAATGCCTGAGATTGGCTGTATGGGATGCCATCACGCCATTATTGGCGAGCAAATTTCAGAGGGTATTGCATGGGTGCTTGGCACCTATAAGTATCCGCTTGACGAACGTGTGGGCGATCAGCTTACTCATTGGTGGGGAGAACCGGGAACGGTTTTCTGCAGCAACGAAAACTGCCATGCGTACTTGCTGGGCGATGACAATTTGGTCAGCATGAGCAAGCTTGAAGACTCCACGCGTTGGATGGCCTTCAACCCGCATGAACAGCACCATGAGAACCTTAATCTTGCGTGCACCGATTGCCACAAGGGCCATCGTGCATCGGTTTACGTTTGTGCTGGATGCCATGATGAAATTGAGCTTCCGAGCGGTTGGGTAACATACCAGCAATCGCAAGAGCTTATGGCCAAACAATTCAACGGAAACGCTCCGGGTTTTGTTGGAACCATGGCATAGTCACTTAGCGTGAGCATAGCAGGGAGGACGCACGTCCTCCCTGCACACAAAAACAGGGGCCTTTTAAAGGCCCCTGTTTTCATGTTAGTGATCTCACTTAACGCAACAATCTTTAATGTGCGCAGGCGTTTTCGGGGGACATGAGTCCAACTTTGCCTTCAGCGAACATGTTTGCCGCATCGCCGACGAGGGGCGTTTGCGTTTCGGAGTAAACCGTAATGCCGCTTTCGGTGAAGCGCATCAGAGGCGGCATGCCCATGCCCACGGTGAGAATGGCGTCAACACCAAGCGTGAGAACGTAGCTGATAACGCCGCCGCAACCATTGGCGTCATGTTCGACATTCTTGATGGTTTCAACGCCGGTGATGTTCATTTCATTGTCGTAGGTGACGACGGTGAAGTAGGGGCAGTGGCCAAAGTGACCACTGCGAATGCTGTTGAGGCCGTCAGCAGATTCGCTCGGGATAGCAAGTTTCATAATCTACTCCTTCGAACTTAGTGTTAGTCTACTTTATCGCTAAAGATGATAAGGGACTTTGAGTTAAAGTAATTGCACATCCTGAAAATGTGCACGCTTTATCCGCGGTCGGTACGCAACTCGAAGGTTCGCGCTTCCTTTTTTTTGCAGGTGTATAACAATTCTTTATTGTATGAAGCGTACTTCGGCGATAGTGCGCTTTCTGTAAACAACCAATTCATTGCGGGATACATCGTGTAGACTTAACCTCACTGCGCAGAGGATTGCTGGGTGCGAGGACATCGCAATCGCAAGCTCGTGCATGCGTATAATGTGTCGCGATGGAGCGTGCCAAATGACGCATGGGTGTCAATGGCATGACTGGAGGCGGCTATTATAACGGCTTCATATTGAAATAATGAAAGGGAAGCAATTATGAGCAATGAGGGCAAAAACGTGTCCGTTCATTACAACGGCACGCTTGATGACGGCACCAAATTTGATTCGTCGTACGATCGCGGCGAGCCGCTTGAGTTCGTTTGCGGTGCCGGCCAAATGATTCCGGGTTTTGACAACGCTGTTAAGAACATGGAGGTTGGCGAAAAGGTTACGGTGCGCCTTGAGCCTGCTGATGCGTATGGCGAGCATGATCCGCAAGGCGTTCAGAGCGTTGAGATTGCCAAGCTGCAGGGTTCCGAAAACCTGGTCGTTGGTCAAAAGGTTGTCCTTCAGGGCGACAATGGTTATCCCATGCGCGCGGTTGTTGTAGACAAAACCGACACCGAAATCACCTTTGACATGAACCATGAGCTTGCCGGCAAAGCGCTTACCTTTGAGATTGAGCTGCTTGAGGTAAAGTAAAGCAGCTGTTTGCTACGCAGGTTGTAAAGCGCTTAGGTTAAGCGCACCAGGTAATGTGAAGTGCGTGATGCAGCAAGAAAAATGGCCGTCCGACATTGTCGGGCGGCCATTCGTTTTTTGTAGCGTGCGCTGCTATTAACAGAGCGGAGCGAGCATACGAGGTTTACAGCATATGGCTGCGCAGATAATCGCCGTCAAAGGGCGAAAGGTAC
>JAZQAV010000193.1:0-7263 GCA_045545435.1 Eggerthellaceae bacterium
AGAGGCCGTCGTGAGCACCATGAGCCTTTTAAAGGGTGTCGTGCCGCAAACCGTTGGTTTTGCTGAGCCCGATGAGGCATGCAAAGTGAATGTGGTGGCCAATAAGCCGCTGGAAAAACCGCAGACCCTCGTATTGTCGAATTCATTGGGTTTTGGCGGCCACAACGCGTGTCTTGCTATTGCGTCATTTGACTCCAAGGAGATGAAGTAAATGGGCTCGTTGAGCGTTGAGAATCTGCCGTGGGAGCAAAGGGAGATTCGCAAGGTGCTTCCTCATCGCGACCCGTTTGTGTGGGTAACGCGCGTTACGTCATGCACGCCTGGCGAGTCGATTGTTGCCGAGCTTCAGGTTGACCCGGCGCTCGAGTTGTTCAAAGGGCACTTTCCCGAGCACCCGGTTTTACCTGGCGTCATTCTTATGGAAGCGCTTGCCCAGGCAGCATGTATTTGCATTTTGGTGGGAAGAGACGAAGCGGGCTCCATCGGATTTCTAACAGGGATCGATAACGCCAAGTTCAGGAAACAAGTGCACCCGGGCGACACGGTTGTGCTAAAAGCAACCGTTGTCAAATCGTCGCGAAGGATGTGCGTAGCGGAAGTGCAAGCTTTCGTCGGCGAAGATGTATGCGCATCTGCAACGCAAAAATACGTTCTGGGAACAAAATAGCTCCGGCTATAACAAGGAGAGATCATGTCCGAAAGCCGTGATTATGTGATTTTGGACCACGAGGGAAATCTGACAACGCAAGAGGCATCGCTTCCGCCTGAAAAGCGTGCGACGGTTGTATATCGCGCAAAGCTCATAGCGCGCGATATGATGCAACCGGAATCTGCGGTAAGCAACCAAACAGCGCATGCAAAGGACTCGTCAGCGCGGGAAGGGAACCAGGAGCCGTTGCGTGCTCTTGTGCTTACCCACGGCAAAGAATCGCGCGCGATGCTTCAGGCGCTCGTAGACGCTGGGATACAACCATATGTCGCCTATACGCGCGACCATGCCAATGCGTCGTACTTGCGGGCGGCGGCGGGCAAAGTGAGTTTAGGCGACACGTACTCAGCCGGTTTGTTTTCCAATGCGTACGCGGTGCTCAATGCGGCTTCGGAATGCAACGCATCGGTAATCTTTCTGGCCGATGAAGCCGTTGAGCTTGCGAACGTCGATGTGTTCATCGCTTATGCTGAAAAAGCGGGCATTCCGGTATTCAAAACAATGGATGCGCAGCGTCCTTCTTTAGGTTGGGTTGCGTGTACAACCACTTCTCGCGTTCCCGAACACGACGAGTGGGTAACGTGTTCGCACTGCGGGCTCACATTCAGCAAGGCCTCCCTGGCAAAAAGCTATTACACGTGTCCCACGTGCGGCGGATATTTTCGCATGACCTCTTCGGAGCGGATAAGCGATTTGCTTGATATGGATAGCTTCGAGGAGTGGTTTGTTGATGAGGAGCAAAGCGACCCGCTTGGCTTTCCCGGTTATCAAGAAAAGCTTGAGGAGGTTCGTCTGCGCACGGGCCTTAACGAAGCAGTTTGCACCGGAAAAGGAAGCCTTGCCGGCATAACTGCTGCGTTCGCTTTTATGGAGCCATCGTTTTTAATGGGCTCCATGGGCTCGGTTGTAGGCCATAAGATAGCGCGCATGTTTGATCGCGCGACTGATGAAGGTTTGCCGGCAATAGTTTTTTGCGCCTCGGGCGGAGCTCGAATGCAAGAAGGCCTCGTTTCGCTCATGCAGATGGCGAAAATCAGCTGTGCGGTGCAACGCCACGCTGATGCGGGGCTGCCGTATTTCAGCGTGATCTGCGACCCTACCACGGGAGGAGTTACCGCGTCGTTTGCCATGCAGGCAGACATTGTGCTGGCAGAGCCCAAAGCGCTCGTAGGTTTTGCAGGAAAACGCGTTATTCAAGATACCATCCGTCGTGAGTTGCCCGCGGGGTTTCAGACGGCTGAATTCGCGTTTGATCACGGTTTGGTGGATATGGTTGTCGCACGAAATCAACTGCGTCCGACCCTTGCGCACCTATTGGCCCTGCATGCGCAATCCTCTAAGAACGTGAGCGGTTGCGCCGAAGCAGGTGCTTTTGAAGGTGACGGCTCGCGTGAAGCGACTGAGCGTTTGGTAATGAGCTATGAGGCGGTTTGCAAAAACCTCGAAGCTGGCCGAAATACGTTCAACCATATAACCTACGGGCGCATACCCATCATTGATGCGCCCGAAGACGAAGAGCAAAGCTTGGTTGACATCGTGCTCGCCAAGTTCGTTGATCGAGATGGTACAAGTGAGATACGCCCAAAACGCGCGCTGGGACGTCTTGCTGAACGAGGCTTGCACTCGGCGCGCAAAAACCTCATCAACGCTGCGAGTAAGAGGGCTTCAAGAAAGAGCGTCGGCAGTCAAGAAGCGTGGGAGCGTGTCCAGGTTGCCCGAAATACGCATCGGCCTACCTCGTTGTTCTATATACAGGAACTATTCGATGGGTTTATCGAAGTCCATGGCGATCGCATGTATGCCGATGATGGCGCAATTATCGGCGGCATTGGATGGCTTGACGGAAAAGCGGTTACCATATTGGCCCAAGAAAAAGGACGGGACGTTAAAGAACGCGTGCGGAGGAATTTCGGAAGCCCCCAACCCGAGGGCTATCGAAAAACGCAACGACTTATGAGGCAAGCAGAAAAATTCGGTAGGCCTGTTATCTGCTTTGTTGACACCCAAGGAGCGTTTTGCGACGCCGATTCGGAAGCGCGTGGGCAAGGAAACGCAATCGCAGAAAACCTTTTGCTGCTTGCGGGTTTGAAGGTGCCCGTCATAAGCGTTTTGTTGGGAGAGGGCGGATCGGGAGGCGCGTTGGCCTTGGCGCTGTCAGATGCCGTCGTTATGCAGGAAAATGCGGTGTATTCGGTGTTGTCTCCTGAGGGCTTTGCCAGCATTTTGTGGAAAGACAGAACGCGTGCCCCGGAGGCGGCAGCGCTTATGCGCATGGATGCGTCAAGCATTTGTGAGATGGGCATAATTGACGACGTTCTTGATGAGGGAGAAGGGCCTGCTCACGAGAATCCCGAGCAAGCTGCTTTTGAAGTGCGCACCTATTTGGTGAACAAACTGCACGAATTGGCAGATGTGTCTCCAGAAGAGCTGGTAAGAGAACGTCATGAACGCTTTGACCGCTTCTAAACTCCAAGGCGTTTTGGTATCGGTGCGAGTTGGGTGTGAGGCATGTCCTTTGTATCCGCATGCGTATATCGCTATAATGTACGCTCGTATAGCGAGCTCACTAGCCTTTATGGCTTTTGCGGTGATGTAATCATGAGGAGATGTTTGACGTGCTTGAAGATAACCTTTCTGACATCATTTCGGGGATTATAACCAACTACGAAGATCCTGTTATCTCGTATCACGACGCCGATCGGCATTTCCCCAGTCGCACCCAGGTTAAAAACATCATCAAGGACACGAGGAACATCCTGTTTCCGCGATTCTTCGAAGAAGGTGCTCGCGCGTCATCTGAGGCACAGTATTTTGTGGGAAACACCATTCTGCGGGTTGCCGATGTTCTGTACGGGCAAGTGAGGGAAGCCTTCTTGTTCCGCGATGCCGATGTGATGTCGCTTGAGGATATTGAGAAGCGCTCGCATGAAGTGGTTGAAGCGTGGTGCGCGCGCTTGCCGTACATCCAGGAAATGCTGCTGAAAGATGTTCAGGCCGCCTACGACGGCGACCCAGCGGCCCAATCCAAAGAAGAGGTAGTGTTTTCCTACCCGGGCTTTTATGCCATTACCATCCATCGTATAGCTCATGAGCTGTACGTGCTTGATGTACCGCTTATTCCGCGTTTTATGTCCGAATACGCCCACTCTGCAACCGGCGTAGATATTCACGCGGGCGCACAAATTGGAGAGTACTTCTTTATCGACCATGCAACGGGTGTGGTTGTTGGTGAGACGACGGTTATCGGCAACCATGTGAAAATATACCAAGGCGTCACCCTTGGCGCTTTGTCGCTGCGTGCCGGGCAAAAGCTCAAGGGGCAAAAGCGCCATCCAACCGTCGAGGACAACGTCACCATTTACTCGAACGCCAGTGTTCTGGGAGGCGAAACGGTTATTGGCGCCGGTTCGGTAATTGCGGGTAGTGCGTTTGTAACCGAATCGGTTCCGCCTAACTCGCGCGTGACGTTGCGCAATCAAGAGGTTAACGTTCTCACGCATTAGTCGCATGAAAAAGCGCGCCACCGTGCGACAGTTGACGCGCTGAGCATATGAAAAAGTGTGCCACCGTGCGAGGGGTGGCACACTTAACATATAGCGGCGTGCGATTATTATTCTACAGCGTTGACGAAGGCCCTATTGTTCGGGGTCTCGTCAACTTCTACCTGCCAAATGGGATAGCCCTTGTCTTTGAGTTTGTCGAAGAAGTAGCGCGCCAGATTCTCGGCTGTCGTGCGGAAGGGCAGAATGGTAAGGGTGAAGCTTTCTGATTCCAAAGCTTGAATGGTTTGCGGTGAGAGAGAGCCCTCTTCCACCAGAAACGTGTGATCAAACTCCTGTGTGAGGTCGCGCAAAGTTTTCTTGAAAACTTCGAAATCGATTACCATGTCGCGCATGGTGCCTTCGGCTTGCAGGGCAGGTTGCTGAATCGTGGCAACGACGCGCCAGCGATGCCCGTGAAGGTTTTCGCATTTACCGTAGTAATCGGTCAAAAAATGAGCGCTGTCAAAACTGCTTTCGCATTCCAAACCGTACATAGATGTCCTTTCATGATTAAACGGTGCAGCACTATCAGTGCATTCAAATAAATGGTCGAACTGTACCTACCAGTGTTGTTCTTGTTCTTTTACCATATCATGATGCAAAGGCTTTATGGGTTGTTTCATATGATACATGAGAGTATGCAGCCTGCCCTTGTTTTGGGAGGCCTTTTATACAAACAGCTGCAGAATAATGCTCAACAGCTGCAAAAAATGGTCGATGCAAGCCACGGGAAACCGGCGGCGCATTTTTATTCGAGGAGATAGAGTATGACCTTAGGGGAGAGAGCTGAACAGAGCCGCGCGAGCATGCGCCATATGCTGGAACTTGGGTTGCTCTGCTTCGCGCTCGCAGCTGTTTGCGGATGCTCGACAAACGCCACTCTGGGCGGCACTCCTGCGTCCGAGCAAGCGAGCAATGCAAGCGCAAGCGGAGCGCAGCAAAGTCCCGCGCGAGGTAATGGATTTGCTGACGCAACCGTAGATTCTCAGGTGCTCTTCGAGCAGGATGGCCTGAAGGTTACCCTCACGGGCATAGATACTGCAGCTGGCGCAGATGTAGCGCTTTTGGTTAACGTTGAAAACAACAGCGAAGCTGCCGTTTCCGTTTCGCCCACATTCACCGCGGTTAACGGATACATGGTTTCCGCTACCGGCATCATTGAGGCAAAAGCAGGCGAAACCATCGATGGAAGCTTTGCTTTGGTGGGCGACAGCTTGCGCGAATATGACATTTCTCATGTAGGCACCGTACAGCTGTGCGTAGGTATTTCTGGTGCAAATATTTCCCCTGTTCAAATGCAAGGCGAACAGGGTGATGCCACGGGGTCGAAAGCCATTTTCGCCTCTAATCCCGTAACGATAGCCACGAGCCTTGCGTCGCAAGTAGATAAACCCGCTGCCGTTGAGGGGGATCTTATTTGGCATGATGGCGGGCTTTCCGTGTATCAGCAGAGATTTGTCCAGGACAAGGAACACAACGTTGCCGCGTTGGTTTTATGGGTGGTAAACGAGTCAAACGAGCCGGCATACTTCCAGTACGCGTTGTCGGGGGTGAACGGGCTCAGTGTTGAAGGCTACAACTCGGAACAACTTGCAGCTGGTGCACAAGCCCGCACGTACATCTTCGTGGACGATGCCATGATGCGCGCGAACTTGGGAAGCATAACCGTTACCGGCATTGACGTGTCGTTTACCAGCACAGGTTTCGATGGCAGTGAGAAAGCGGCATCGGAACTTATGCATATCGACGTGCGTTAAGCCCTGCTTACTGCAAAGCGGTTATGCGATACAGGCGCATTTCGCCTTCGCTGAGTACAACTTCAAAACCGGGGGTAATGTCGTTTATCGCGTTGACTCCACGCCAGGCGGGCGCCCAATATTGCCCCGCCAAGAACGAGCGCGGCATATCCGAGCGTTTCAGGATCAGCACGTATTCAGCTCCCAGTTTTTTGCAAGCTTCTTGAACTGATGGATCGCTTGCCACGGTGTTAAGGCTGCTACGGACGGTTATCGACTCGGCGGTTTCTTCGTAATAACCATATCCTCTGAATTTGCGATAGAGCGTGCGCAAACCGTTTTGTCCGTACGAGAAAACGCTTCCATCATAGGGCTGGTTGATGACAAGCGCGTCTTCGCCAATCTGTTGGACTGCCTTGCTTACGAATGCGCTTTCTTCCTCATCGTAAGGCGCCCCCATTGTTGAATACCAAATGGAAAGAACGTGGCTTGCACTGGGCAGCTCGTTGTTCGATGGCCGTGCGGTTCCTTCACTAGAAACCGAATGCGCATGCGCGTTGGGGTAGAAGGTGACCACCACGAAAACGATGCAAAGGATGGCCTCGAGCGCATGGCGAACAGACGAAGACTTGTTGTTTGGTTTGGAATCGAGGCGCTTTTCAACAACGCCCAAGATGAGCTCAAGGATCCAGTGGGCGCCCAAGACGAGCAGTGGCATTGCTGCCAAGCTTGCCATGGCACCGCATCTAAAGGGGTCCGCATACCAAAAACCAGTGAGAAGGGCTTTAATCTCTTCGCTGGCGCACATAGAGGCGAACACGGTTATCGAGGCAATAAGGTACGAAAACACCAGCCAAGCATGTTCGCGCTGGATTAGGGCGCGGATGATGCCCGCTATTACCAGTATCGCGCTCAGATATTGCGCATATGAGGTATAAAAATTGTTCACGTAAGAAAGCGTGAGGATGTTCAGCAGGGCGGTTCCTTCGTCAGCAAAGCGCCAGTGCCAAACGCCGGAATGCACAACGCCAGCCATGAAGGGTGCGCTATAGGCAAAATACCAAACGCCCATGCACAACAGGGCAAAGGCCACCGCAAGCAGTCGGGGGTTCGCGATTTTCGTGCGAGAAAAACGCTGCAGTAAAGCGCTTGTGCTCGTTGCCAAATTCGCTTGCGCGATACGCTGCACGAACAGCGGGGCTAGAAGGGCGCCCATGGTGAACAGCGAATTGGGCTGCATGAACGCAATTCCGGGCATGCAAATTGCCACAAGAAT
>JAZQAV010000194.1:0-18146 GCA_045545435.1 Eggerthellaceae bacterium
GATCGTAGCCATGTCGTTCTGTGAGCCAAGGAGTTGTGAGGAGCTTTTGTCTTCCTAAGACCGCTTGGCCTCCGACTTGGTTGCGAGCACCCAAGCGGTCGCCGATGACCGGCGCCATCTGTGCGGTTAAATGACAGGGTACCTGTGGATTGTCATTGAACTTTCGTGCGTATTTGGCCTTTGAATTACATGCCTTTTTATACGTTTTGGGGTCAATCTTGTTGCCGAAGATGGAGGAGGAACGGTCGGTGCTCAAGGTATCCTACTTCCCTGATGGTGCTGGGTTGACACGGTATGGTAGTGGGTGATAGTCTCTCTACCATAGTGAACCCTAAGGCTATCAGCACGGTGAAAGGATGTCAATCATGTCTGCATCTAAAACCGCTACCATTATCAAAAGTATTCCGCCCATTCCCGCGCAATCGTCCGCTCGCGCTATCCGCCGCGATCACGTGTTGCGCACGGCGGCCCGTCTGTTCTTAATTGAGGGCATCGAGGCGGTTAAGATGACCGACGTCGCCGATGCGGCAGGCGTTGGCGTGGCAAGCGTGTATCGCTATTTCGAGACGAAAAACAACCTGGCCGTCCAGGTTGGCACGGCGTTGTGGCAAGCGCTCAACGTGATGTTTTCCCGTGTGGCGAAAAAGGCCCTGTCCGCTGGTACCGGATGGGAGCGCATGGGCATGCTCTTCGAGCAGTATCTGACGGTATTCAGGCGCCACCCCGAAGCGCTCAGTTATTTGGACGAGCTTGACCGCATCATTTTGTCGGGTGATGTGGATTCGCGCTTGGTTGATGCGTATGACAAGGAAATTGGGGCGTACTACCTGCCTTTCTTTGCTGCATTCGAGTGCGGCTGCGAAGATGGTTCAATTCGCGACGATATCGATTTCCCGCTGTACTACCTTACCGTGTCCCACTCTCTCGTGAGTGAGGCCCAGCGTTTGGTGCGCGGCGAAGTGCTGAAGTCCGACGATTATTCGCATGCGGAACGCGAGCTTTCCTACTTGGTTGACATGGCTCTTTATTACCTGAAGAAAGGCGAGTAAATGGCTGATAAGGTGCGCGAGCTCATAGAGGAAGAGCGCGAAGAGACCGAAACAACGGGCGCAGGTGTCGCTCATGCGGCGAAATCGCTGGCCAGCAATAAGATCTTGTGGCTGTTTGCCGTGGGCCAGCTTGGTTGGTCGTTGCTGTCCGGCATCATCTCGAACTGGCTGGTGTACTACTACCAGCCAGGCGAGTCGTTGCTTTCCCAAGGCCATCAGCTGTTCATTACGCAGGGCGCGGTATTTCTTGGCCTTACCGTTATCGGCCTCATTGCGGCATGCGGCCGTGTCTTCGACGCAATTACCGACCCGTTTATCGGGTCGCTTTCCGACCGTTGCAAGCACAAACTTGGTCGTCGCGTGCCCTTCCTGCGCTATGCCGCCGTGCCCTTCGGCGCCGTCACCGTGTTGGTGTTCATTTCGCCGGTTAATGAAGTGAGCTGGGTAAACAATCTGTTCCTGTTCGTTATGGTGCTGTGCTTCTATCTGTGCATGACGTGCTACTGCACGCCCTATAACGCACTCATTCCCGAATTGGGCCGTACGCAGAAGCTGCGCATCAACATTTCCACGTTCATCTCCACCACGTATTTCTTCGGCACCGCGTTTGCATACATGGTGCCCAACATTGCCGCGATATTCGAGGCGTCGATGGGCCCCACCAACAGCTTCCGCCTTACCGTGGGCATTTTGGCTGCAATAGCAGTTATCTGCATGTTGGTGCCTTCGTTCGCTATTGATGAGCACAAATACGCGGTTACCACGCCGTCGACGTCGCCGATGATGACAAGCATCAAGAAAACTTTCGGCAACAAAGAGTTTCAAACGTTCGTGAAGTCCGACGTGCTGTACTGGATCGCGCTCACCATGTTCCAGACGGGTTTGCCGTTCTACATCACCGAGCTTATGGGGCTCGACGACGGCATGACCTTCCCGCTGTTCGCGCTGATGACGGCCATGAGCTTTGCCTTCTATGCCCCGGTGAACATCCTTGCGAAGCGTCTGGGCAAGAAGCGTTTGGTGTCCTTCGCGTTCTTCTTCTTCTGCGCGGCGTTCGCGCTCACCATGTTCGTGGGCACCATGGGCATTCCCGGCTTGGTTTGGGGTGTTATCGTTGCTGTATTGGCATCGGTTCCCATGGCCATTCTTGGCATTCTTCCGCAGGCCGTCGTGGCCGATATCGCCGAAGCCGACGCAATCCAAACGGGCGAAAAGCGCGAGGGCATGTTCTATGCTGCACGTACTTTCGCTTTCAAGCTCGGTCAATCCGTTGCCATGCTGATGTTTACCAGCATTGCCCTTATCGGCTCCAACGGCATGGGCTACCGTTTGACCGCATTCGTTGCGGCGCTCTTCTGCTTGCTGGGCGGCGTTGTCTTCCTGCATTACCACGAAGACAAAATTTTCGACATAATCGCGCGACGCTCCGATGCAGATGCCAACGAGGCAAAGCTGAATGCGTAACGTGCGCAGGGTGATCTTTTAAACTCGAAACAAAAGGCGCGGCCGTGACGCCTTCAATGATGCGTGCATGAATGAGGTTTGCCATGCAATACGAATCTATCGAGCTCACTTATCTGTCCGCCGCAGGAGATGGGGCTGTTCACTCGCTTCTTATGCCGCTTGGCAGTTTAAAGCCCAACGTGGCGCAATCGCAGCGTGATGCGTGGCTGGAACTGAGCGTCGTTGTTGACGAGGCGGGTGTTGTCGAGGTTTCGGCAACACCGTTCGAAACCGTGTTCTTGAAAACATGCGTTATGCACCTGCATCATATGTTCGCAGGTGACGAGACGCTTCTTTTAAACGGCTACCAGTCGTGGACCGACACGCATCCGCTTGCAACGCATGCGAAAATGCGCGGGTTGATGGGCGTGCCTAAAAAGGTGATCGAGCGCTATGCGTTGGACGGTTCGGGCGATTATCGATTCGTCGACTACGACAATAAACCTGGGCACCTCCATGGGTTCACGTACGCGACAATCGCTTCGCCTGAAGGTGCGCGTCCTTCTTATTTGGTGGCTTCGCTGGACGAATCCCATGGCTTTACGTTAATTCGCTTCAATACCGTTGACGCAGCAATAGACATCGAGCCGGAGTGCCCGATGAAGGTTCTTGATCCGCATGAGCCCCGCGTACTGTGCCGCGTGGCGGTGCTGGATTCTTCCCGACTTGCGCCCCAGGGAACGCGCGCGGCGCATGAACGGGAGCAAGAGGCGCTTTACGACGCGTGGTTCGCGTTAGCGAACGTGCACGCGCGCCCCGTGCGTCCGTTGGTTGGCTATACCAGCTGGTATCGGCATTATGGCGACATCAACCAAGATAAGCTCATGGCTGATCTTGATGGAGCGCAAGCGGCTCTAAGCGACCTTGATTCCTTGGGCGTGCTTCCCGTCTTCCAGATTGATGACGGCTATTGCAAGGTGGGCGACTGGCTTGATGTTTCCGAAGAGCGTTTTCCCGACGGAATGGCTCGCATGGCTCAAGCAATTCGCGACAGGGGGCTTCTTCCCGGCCTGTGGATGGCACCTTTTGTGTGCGAGCGTGACTCGAAGCTGTTCGCGCAGCATCCCGATTGGTTACTGCGCGATCAAGAGGGGAACCTGTGCCCAACTGGATCGCATTGGTCGGGTGGCTTTGCGCTTGATATAACCAACGAGCAGGTGTGCGAGTACGTGTCGCGTGTGGTGCGTACCGCTGTTGAAGCGTGGGGCTTCGGCATGCTGAAGCTGGACTTTTTGTACGGTGCCTGCATGATTGCCCACGCGGGGCTCAATCGCGGCGAATTGATGTCGCGGGGAGTTGAGCTTTTGCGGGAGGCTGCGGGGGAGCGTTGCCTGCTGCTTGGATGCGGTGTTCCCTTGGGCTCGGTTTTCGGTGCGTTCGATTTTTGCAGAATCGGATGCGACGTGGGCCTGAACTGGGACGGCAACTTCGTTATGCGCCGTTTGCACCGCGAGCGCGTGAGCACGCGCAACAGCCTGGCGAACACCATCGGTCGCGCACCGTTGGATGGGCGGGCGTTTGGGTGCGACCCCGACGTATTCTTTTTGCGCAATGACGTGCGCCTTACGCAAGCCCAACGCGAGCGTTTGATAAGCAGTGCCGCGTGCTACGCCAGCATGCTGTTGACCTCCGACAATATGGGCGATTGGGATCAAGAGCAGCACGCCTTGTTCGAAGCGGCGGTTGAGGTCTTGGCGCAACGAAAGTGCCGGTGATAATGGTGGAGGCTTTCGCACGGACGGCGCACGCACCCAAAGCGTGCGGCATCGTTGAATCGTTTGCGCCAGGGCGTACCGAGCTGGCGGGAAACCATACCGACCATCAAGGAGGCCGCGTTATCGCGGCCGCGCTGGGTAGGGGCGTTACTATGCGCATGCAAGCGCGCGATGACGATCTGGTTGTTCTTGAGAGCGTTGGCTATCAAGTGGTGTCCGTGAGCGCTTCCGATCTTGAAGCGCGCGATGAAGAAAAAGGGACAACAACCGCGCTTGTGCGCGGGGTGATTGCCGGTCTTGTCAAAGCGCGACCCGGCCAAATGCGGGGCTTCAGTGCGCAGGTGTCCTCGTCGCTTCCGGCAGGAGGCGGGCTTTCATCGTCGGCAGCTTTCGAGCTTTCGCTGGCGGGTGGCTTGAACCTGCTGTTTTTTGGGGAATCGCTTGACGCGGTGGAGCTTGCGCGCATAGCGCAGGCGGCCGAGCGCGACTTTTTCGGAAAACCGTGCGGGCTTATGGATCAGCTTTCCTGTGCGTTGGGCGGCGTGCAGCTCATGGATTTTTACGAGCCCGATAGCCCGCAGAGCACGCCCTTTGCTGTTGATTTCGAAGCGGCTGGATATGCGGTGTGCCTGATTGATACGCACAGCGACCACAGCGCGCTTTCGGCTGAATATGCCCGCGTGAGCGGCGATATGGTTGCGGTTGCAAACCTGTTTGGCAAGGCTGTGCTTTCGCAGGTGCCGCGCGAGCGTTTCTTTGAGTCGCTTTCGTACGTGCGCTCCGAATTGAGCGATCGAGCAGCCCTTCGGGCGCTACATTATTATCACGAGATGGACCTGGTTAACGAGCGAGCCCGTGCGCTTAGGGCGGGCGATTGGCGCGCCTTTTTGGAAGCGACGCGCAGGTCAGGTGCGTCGTCGGCGCAATACTTGCAAAATGTCGCCCCGTTTGGTGCCCCGGCGCAGCCTGCCATGGTTGCCTTGGCGCTTGCCGATGTCGCGCTTGAAGGCGCGGGGGCGTGCCGTATCCATGGCGGCGGTTTCGGCGGCAATATTCAGGCGTATGTTCCGCTGGAGCGCCTTGATACGTTCTCGTCGTTCATGGAGGCCCAATTCGGTGAGGGCAGTTGCAGGGTTTGCTCTTTTTCTCCGAAGGGGGTGTACGCCCAATGGGTGTAGCAGAATGTGCGAATAGCGCCCGTCACAGCGCATGCGTAGAAGCGGGAGACCAATTGGTGGCATGGTGCCAACGCGTTGGTCTTATTGAATACGAGGACCTGCCTTGGGCACGAAACGTTTTGTTCGCGCTGGTGGGCGACGAGGGGGCTCCTTATAAGGCCCCATCGGGCGAGATGCCCGTGTCTTTCGATGACGATTGTCCCATGGCTCCCGACGCCTTAAACGTCCTTGTTCGGCTGCTGAAAGAGCGCCGGGAGCGCTTGGGTGAGGGTGAGGCTGCCGATGGCGACGAGGGTTTGCGCGCGCAGATCATGGCTGCCATTATGCCGCGTCCCTCCGACGTGATTCACCGGTTTTGGATGCTTATGTGCGACGATCCGCGCATGGCCACCGATTTTCTGTATCGTTTAAGCGGGAGCTCCGATTATGTGAAGCATGCGGCAATTGCGCGCAATGAGCAGTGGGAAACGCCAACAGAGTGGGGCAATCTTCTGATAACGGTGAACCTATCGAAGCCCGAAAAGGACCCGCGCGCCATTGCGCATGCGGCCAGCGTCCAGGGTGAGTCGTATCCTCGGTGTGCGTTATGCTGGGAAAACGAAGGCTATGCGGGGCGTAATGCGCTTTCGCAACAGGGCAACCATGCGGCGCGTCAGAATTTGCGAATAGTTCCGCTTCAGTTGGGAGAGGAACGGTGGGGCCTCCAGTATTCTCCTTATGCCTACTACCGTGAGCATTGCATCGTCCTCTCAAGCGAGCACAGGCCCATGCACGTTGACCGCGGCAATATTGAGCGCCTGTGCGATTTCGTGGACATGTTCCCGCATTATTTCGTTGGGTCAAACGCCGACCTTCCGTTGGTGGGTGGCTCCATTTTGAGTCACGATCATTTCCAGGGAGGTCGTTTCGAGTTTCCCTTGGACCGCGCTCCTCTTGTGGCCGCGCTTCGCGACAGCCGCTGGCCCGATGTGAAGATTGGCGTCGTGAAGTGGCCAACAACTGTTCTGCGTTTTATCGGCGCCGATAGGGCGCAGGTACTCGATGCGGTGTGCGCGCTTATGGATGTGTGGCGCGACTACGATGATGCGCAGGTGGGCATTTTGTCGCATGATGCTGACGGAACGCGTCATAACACCGTGACGCCAATCGTGCGCAAACTGGATGGGTGCTACCGCGTAGATGTGGCGTTGCGCTGCAACGTTACATCATCTGAGCATCCCTGGGGAGTTTTCCATCCTCACGAAGAGCTTCATCACATTAAGCGTGAGAACATCGGCCTTATAGAGGTGATGGGCCTGGCTATTTTGCCGCCGCGCTTGAAGCGCGAGCTGTCCGCTATCGCGCATATTGTGGTTGATGAATGGGACGGCGTTTCCTACGACGCGCTTGAGCACGCGCTGAGCTCGAATTCTGATTGCGCTGCGCATGCAACATGGACCACTGATCTTATGCGAAGCCACCCTGAAGTCAACGCCGAAAACGTTCAGATTATTTTGCGCGCGGGCGTTGGCAAGGTGTTCGAACGGGTGCTCGAAGATACCGGCGTGTTCAAATGGGACAACGAGGGAAGAGACGCGCTTGGCCGTTTTTGCGCTCATGCGGGACTGAGTCTAAGCTGATAGCTTGAGCTCGTTTGTGACGTCGGAGCGGCTTTTGCCGCGGACGCTATGCAAGCGATGCAATGGTGCGCATGATGTCGTTCAAAAAGAAAGGGGATGCCAACTTGGTTGGCATCCCCTGTTGTTAAGGCTGGCGCCTTGTGTCGAGTGAACTAGGCGTTGCGCGTTGAGGAGGAGCCGCTGGAGGACGAGCTGCTCTGGAGACGGCTCCACACGGCATCAAGCGAGGTTCCAACTTCTTCTTCCATATAGGTGTTGAAGTTGCCGTTCTTGATGAACGATTCCGGGTAAATGGCAACATAGAACGTGCTGTTCTCGGGATTGTAACGCTCGGTGATCAGGAATTTGTCGCCGTTGGCGTTGCTCACGATTTCGGCCCTGCGGTTGGAATCGACCGTGATGGATTTGTCGGCCGTGATGTCAATAACGCCCTTATAGGCATCGTTGAAGTTTGCGTAATAGTGCTCAACCGAGATGAGGTACATAGCGGAGCCATCGGTGGCGCCCACCGGAATCTTGTTCACTGCTTCTGCGTTGAGCCAGTTCCTACCGTCGCCAGCATCGAAGGTGAAGTACAGATCTTTTTCGGAGAGCCAGCCTTCGTAGCTATCGCTCCACTCGTATTTGGGCGAGTTGTTTTCGATTGCCTTAAGAATGTTGGCGCCCGAGTTGTTGATAACGCCGCCGAGGGTAAGTCCGCCAAAGCTATCGAAGGTAACCTTGCCGATAGTTCCAGCATTCGAAGAGCTGGTGCTGCTAGACGAGCTGGAGGCGCTTGACGAATTGGTGCTGCTAGATGTAGCCGATTGCGATGCGGTGGCTTGATTTTGGGTTTCCGCGGTGCCAGCGACGCCTGCGGCAAACATGGTGACGCCAACCATCATGATAATGCCCAGCACCAAGCTGATGACCAAGCCGATAACCGAGAACTTGATGGCGTCGCTCTTCGACTTGGGACCTTTGTCTTTGTTGACCAGCCAAGCTACCAGAACGCCGATAAGGCCAATGATGAAGCCCAAGAACAGCCACAGGAACTTCATGCCGCCGGTAAGGCCGGTATCGCCGCCGTTATTGTAGGAACCATACGGTACGGGGCCGCTTTGCGGCTGTCCGTAGGGTTGCTGACCTTGGTAAGGCTGCTGACCTTGATAGGGCTGTTGGTCGTATGCCTGCTGCTGGTAGGGCTGTTGCGGATTTGCGGGCGGGGTGTTTTGCGCTGCATAGGTTGCACCCATACCAGCTGCGGCCGCAGCATCCACCGGAGCCGACGGAGGCAAATCTGGCTGGGGAGCTTGCGGTGCGGCGGATATGGCGGTACCACAGTCAGTGCAGAACAGGGTGCCGTCAGGCAATTCTTTGCCACATTGCGGACATTTCATAGTGGTCCCTTTCTACTGGACTGAATTTGGCGCCTTTCGCCAAATAGTTGCTGGTTCAAGTATACGCCATCTTTCGCGATTCATAGTGCCAAAGTCGAGCAAATAAGCACTCGGAAGATGTTAGGGCGTCAACGGGAATAAAAGCAATTAACTGCGGATTTGCGGTAAATTGCTTTGCCGCGCGCGGTGCAGTTGCCCTCGTTTGGTCCGTTAGGGAGCGGTTAGCCTGTCCACATTTTGACCCACCAGCGCTTGGGGCTGCTTGATACAATGCTATCTATGAACGAATCAATGAAACACAATCATAGGGCGCAAAGGGCAATTCCAACGCAAGAAAGCACTGGTGAAGCTGCGTTGGCGCACGCGCGCGCTCGCTTTGAGGCGCTTGTGAGCGAAAGCGATGGCGCGCCATGTGAGCTCGAAAAATTGGGGGCGCGGGAAAACGCCGATAAGTTTGGATCCTTTGACGTGGTTTTGGTTCCCACGTTTGCCGATATCGATCGCTTTCGAAAGCGGGCGGCGGGCAATGCGGGAACAATGGCCACTCTGGTAACCACGTTCAACGGGTGGGTTGCGCAGCTTTGGGAGCTTTTTGGCGATGGGCGGGCGTTCGTTGACCAGGTTCAGCGACGTGTTGCTTTGCAGTGGTGTTTTGATCAGCAGGCTTCTGACGACAACCGTTTTGCCCCTGGCTATGTGTTGGTGGCCGATTCGTGTTTGCGCGAAGCGTCGGGGCTCGGTGAGTTCGAGACTGCTTTGTTGGGCACGTTTGCGGCTGCTTGCGATTGCGACGGCAATGTGAGCAAACCTGAACAAGCGTTTTTGTCGGTATTGGCGCGCTATAAGCAAAAAATCGAGCAGATGGGCCTTGTTGAGCTGGGGGATGCGCTGACAATCTTGGCAACGCGCGACGATGTGTTTCTTTCGCCCACCAGTGTTTTGGTGGTGCAGTCGGCTCCTTTAACCTGGCATCAGCGAACGTTCCTGACCAGTTTTGAGCAACTTGCCGTCACCGTTGCCTACGCCGCGGGCGCCCACGAGATAGCTCATGCTCCCGAGGGCATCGAGTTGCGCAGCGCGTGCGTATCGGGACCAAGTGCTCAACCGGGGCTTATCGTTGATATTGCGCGCATGCGCGCGGCGCAAGGCTCCCTGGTTGTTACTAGCGTCAACCCGCAGGAGCTTTACGATGCTATCGCGGGTGAATTGGCAAAACAAGGCATCTCCTGCGCGGTTCAGGCAATTTGTGCCTTCGGCGACACTGCCTTCGGGCGTGCGTTTTTGGCCATGTTGCACGTGGTTAGCGACCGGCAGTGGGATCCTCACCGTTTGGCCGATGTGCTCATGTCTCCTTTTTTGGGGCTGTCTCTTTCTCAGGCGCGTGAGCTTGACGTGCAGTTGCGGGCAAATCGCCTGCTCGAGCGCGATGCGGTGCTCGCCCAGCTGCGCGCATACTCCGATACGTTTTCAAAATTCGAGGAAGCATCCTGCGACGCCGAAGCCGACGTGCTGTTGGGCGTGTTCGAGAACATGGCCCTTTCGCATCCCGGCTGGTCGCAAGCGTACAAACGCGACCAAATTGCCGCGATTGGCGCTGCTCGCGCCGTCATGCGCGCAGCACGGCAAACAGGTTTGGGGCTTAGTCGTTGCATTCATGTTTTGGAGGGTGCGACTTTCGACGTTTCTTGCGCCAACACACAAGAAGACTGCGCGCATCCACAGGTGCTTGTTACCACGCAGCGTGTTGCGTCGCAGCTTGAACCGCATTCGTGCGCAACGTTGGTGCTTGCCGATATGAACAGCGAAAGCTATCCGGTTGCCGACAAAGATGACGCAGGAACCATATTGCTTTCCAAATTGGGGCTCAACCGCACCGATACCGCGCTCAATCGTGCGCGCCGCGACTTTAGGGCGTTGCTGAATCTTCCATTTGACATGGTGGTTTTCGAGCGCGCAACGCATGACGAAAACGCCGAGGAAACCTATCCGTGCGCCGTGCTCGAAGAATTCTCTGACGCTGTATCGCGTTCGCGCGTTGATGCGGCTAACGATGAAGATGGCGTGGGGGCGCGTCGGGCGTCAGTGGAAGAACTGTTCGCGCCGCTGCTTTCTGAGCGCGGCGAGGAGCTTCTGTACGAAAATGCATCGGCAACACCTGCCGGAACGCACCAAAAGGCTCGCGCGCGTGTTGCGCAGCCGCACTTGCCCAGGCTTTCGCAGGATGCGGCTGGCATGGTGCTGCCAAACAAAGAAAGCGGCCGCGCTCCGTCGCCCTCGCAGATGGAGTTGTACCTGGAGTGTCCCTTCAGATGGTTTTCCGAGCGTCGCCTAAGCCTCAATTCGTTGGATGAAGAATTTGGCCCTCTTGAGCGGGGGAATTACGCGCATGCCGCGTTCGAAAGTTTTTACCGCGCGTTCCAAGAGCAAGGCTATCTTAAGGTAACGCCCGATAATCTGCCGTTAGCGCAACGCACCATGCGCGATGTTTTGGCGGTACTGCGCGCCCAGCAAGAGCTCGCGGAGCCAAAATCGGGTCGTTTGGTGGCGGCCACCCGCATCGAGCAGCACAGCCTTGACGCCTTCGAGAGCCAGCTGGTTGATTATCTTGCATATGAGGCTCAGTTGCTGCCAACGTTTCATCCGGCCTATTTCGAATACGCCATTACGCCCGAACACGGCGCAATGTACGCCAATCATACGCTGGTGGGAAAAATTGACCGCATAGACGTCGACGACGCGGGCAACGCGGTGATTTTGGATTACAAAGGCTCTATAGACAAGGAGCATGAAATAGCCGGCAAAAACCTCTCGCACATCGGAAAGGTGCAAACGCGCATATACGCGCAGGTTGTACGCCGGTTGCTGGGGCTCAACGTGGTGGGTGCCCTGTACGTTTGTTATGGCAAGCGCCCTGCTTTGGCGGGGGCCTTCGACCCAACCGTATTAGACACCGCGCATCTTCCTTATGTAAATGCGCGCATGTGCGCATGTGCTGGCACAGACGAGTTCAATCCAAACTGTTTGATCGACTCGGTGGAGCTGGATAACGCCACCTTGTGCCACTTTATTGACGACGAAGTATTTGCGGGCGACCCGCAAAACGAACCTGAGTTTTCGCACCTCACGTTTTCCTCGATGCTTGATTTCACGGAGAAGGCGGTTGAGGCTGCCATTGGGCGTATGCAGCGGGGCTTTATACCCCCTATGCCGGCGAGCGTTGAGTCGTGCCGATTCTGCACGGTTGCGTTCTGTCCGAATAGAGGTGGTAAATAATGGCGCTTAAACCAGGTCAGATACAATGTATTAATACGCTGGACGCCTCTTTGGTGGTGGCTGCAGGCGCTGGATCGGGCAAAACCTTTACCCTCACCAAGCGTATCGTTCATGCGCTTGAATCGGGCTTTGTTCAGGATATCGACCAAATTCTGGCCATAACGTACACCAAAAAGGCCGCAGGGGAATTGAAATCGCGCATCAAATCGTCGCTCGCGGCGGCTGGGATGATGGAGCAAGCCCTTAAGGTTGACGAAGCATGGATATCCACCATCCACGGTATGTGCGCACGCATCTTGCGCGCGCATGCCATAGAGCTGGGAATTGACCCCAAATTCGAAGTGGGCGAAGCCGCTGTTCTTAACGAATACCTGTCCGATGCCGTTAACCAGGCTATACAGGATATGGAGTTGGAACATCCTGCGCAATTGGCCTCATTGTTCGAGGCGTTTCCAGCTGAGTCGGTTGGTTTCGGAGCATCGGTTTCGGGGATGGTGCGCGATATTGTGTCGCGTGCGGGCGCGGCCTACGAGGGCGTTGACGCCTTGCGGATTCCGTCAAACAAAGTAGACGTTGCGCGCTGCCTCATTCAGGTGAGGGATTGCGCGGAGCAATTGCGCGCTCTTGTTGAAACCCAAAAGCAAAGCAATCGACAAGCGGCCGCTTTGGCCCAGCTTGACCAGGCAATCGAGCGCATCGCGGAGGTGCTGGATGGCGCGGGCCGCTCCCACGGCGTAAACGACGGGGGTGCTTGCTGGTCTACGGAAACGGGAGATTTACTGCCGTCGGCCGCTTTGGATCTTATGGAGGGTATTCCCGCCTCGTACGGATTCGGCAACGCCGAATTCAAAGCGCAGGTGAAAGAACTGGTTGTTCGTATGCAGGAAGACGCCATGCGCGTTCGCCTGTTCGATTCGCGTGCGCATCTTGAAACCCTCGTTGCGCTTGCGAAGCGCGCGTTTGCGTTGTTCACGCAGCGCAAACGCAGAGAAGGCGTTTTCGACAACAACGATTTGCTGGTGCTGGCAACGCGCGCCGTCGTACAACACGACGATATTGCGGCGCGCTACAAAGATAAATTCGCCATCATCATGGTTGACGAATTTCAAGATACCGACCAAATGCAAATCGACATGATCAAGCGCTTGGCTGGCGAGGGAGCTGCGCGTTTGTGCACGGTTGGCGATGCGCAGCAGAGCATCTATCGCTTCCGCGGGGCCGACGTGTCGGTGTATCGTCGTCATCTCAACGATGTTGCCCGCAGCAATCCGCACAACGTCATCAAGCTTCCTGACAACTTCCGAAGCCATGCCGATGTTCTTTCTTTTGTGGACCGGGTGTTCGAGCGCAACAGCATGTTCGGCGGCGAATTCATGTCCCTGGGTTGCTCTCGCGCCGAAGAGCACGTTGCCCACCCTTTTAAAGGGGGTCCCACGCGCATCATCGTGCAGCACACGTCCTACGAGAAACGCGGTGGAACCCAGCACATGCGCGAAGTTGCTGCACAGCGCATCGCGCAACAATTCGCGGCATATGCACGTGCGGGCCATAATGCGTCCGATATGGTTCTTTTGCTGGGCGTGATGAGCAATGCTGCGCTGTACGCGCAAGCCATACGCGACCAGGGTTTAGCTTGCGTGATAGCGGGTGGTTCGGTATTAAGCTCATCGGCTGAGGCGCTCATGATGAAGTCCCTGGTGCGTTTTTTGGCGAATCCGCACCAAACGCAGGATCTGTTCACCGTGTTGTCCAGCCCTTTGTTTGGCCTTGAAGCCTCAGATTTTATCGAGCTTGCAACAACATATGGCCAATCGAACGGTCGCATGCATCGTCGAACACTTGACGAAGGGTTGCGCGCGCTTTCGCAGCTGTGTCGCGAAGAGGGGTACGATGCAGCGCTCTCGCCGCGCCTTGCCCATGCGCATGCCGTGCTTCGCGTTGCGCTTGGCCAGGTTGGGCGCACGCCCATTGCAACGCTGGCGAAAGACATTGTTCGCGAGAGCGGGCTTTTGTCGCGCCTGCAAATGCAGGCGGGCGAGGGTCAGGCCTCGGCAGCAAACATTTTCAAGTTATTGCGCATCCTCGACGATGCAGAACGCTCCCATAGCCTGGGGCCGTCGACGCTTGCCGAGCACTTTGAGCACACTCTGGAAGTGTCCACTGAAGCGCCGGGAGCCCTTTCGGCAACGGGCGGCAACTTTGTGCGCATAATGACCGTGCATGCGTCAAAGGGCCTGGAATTTCCCATTGTTGCTGTTGCCGAAATGAAGGGCGAGCGCGGTGACGCTTCGCATTTGCTGGTGGATCCCATAGGGGATGCCGTGTACCTTTCCTTGGAAGGCTCGTCGAGCGCAAAAGAGCGTGCGGGCGTTGCGGGAGCCTCTTTTTCCGTGCTTGATGCAACGGACGAAAGCTTGGACGAAGACGATTTGGCGCGGCTTATCGAGCAAGCTGATGATGCGCTTGAGCAGCGCGTCTTTATGCGAGCGCGCGCAATGCGGGGCGACTGGGAGGAAACAAAGCGTCTGTTGTACGTGGCGCTGACGCGTGCGAAAGAGGCAATCATCGTCTCCAGCATAGGCAACGCCAGCAAAAACAACCACAATGGTGCACCTGCGAATATGTTCAAATCAATCGGGCCTGCGCTTACCGGCAGCGACGATTGGTTTGACGTCGGCGTGTCGCAGTTTGATTTCGGCGGATCGGCGCAAGCTCGTGTCGAACACGTGAGAATTCAGGAAGATGGCAGCCTTGTTGGCTGCGCCGATGTGGCTCAAAAGAGTGAAGATTCGCTCGCGAGCGACGTGGTGCGCGATGGTGACGAAGCGTTTGACGCCCTGCAGTCGGCGGATCTGATCGCAGGTGGTGCGTGCGGTCAATCGCTTTTCATGGTTCCGGCAATGTCTGCAGATGCCCCAAGACCCGCTTCGGTATTCAGGCCGTCCGATCGCGACGTGTTCAGCTATTCGTCGGTGAGCGAGGCTTCGCATGACAGCCCGCTGCTCGATCGGCTGGCGCGCGCTTACGGAAAGGGGTGCGTGGGGGTTCCCAAGAACAACGGCGATCTTTCGCTGGGCAGGAGCTTGGGAAATTCGTACGCTGAAACCTCAAGCAGGCGCTACTCCGCGCTCATCCCCGAAGAGGACGAGGCGTCTTGGGCGTATTTGGATCGCGAAGCGACCGATACAGACAAGGCAACCGATTTGGGAACCGCATTCCATCGTTTGGCTGAGTACGCGGTTCATGTGCGCCAAGGGGCGTCCGCCTTGCGCATGCCACCCGAAGAGCGCGTTGCTGCGTTGGCGCGTACCTGTGGATTGGGGCGCGAGCGCAAGGCGCGCTTGGAGCAGGCGCTCAAGCGTTGGTTTGCGAGCGACCTTGCCAACAGCATGGCGCGCCTCGAGCGCCTGTATGCCGAAGTTCCGTTTTTCGTTGGTGTTCAAAGCGATGCGGATGCGGTGCATCTGGAGGGCGAAATCGACTTGCTGGGATTTAATTCCGACGGGGCGGCTTTCGTCGTTGACTACAAAACGGGCGGCAACGAAAACGAAAATGAGGAGCAGCTTTTGCGCAAGCACGTCTTGCAGGCAACCTGTTACGCTTATGCGCTGCTGCGCCAGGGTTGCCCGCGTGTTGAGGCCTCTTTCGTGCGGGTGGAGAAAGCATCTTGCGATAACCCGGAACACCCGCAGGTGGTGCGCTATCGCTTTGACAGCGAGTGCCTTGATAGCTTGGAGCAGGCTGTTGCGCGCGCATACCAACAAGCGCGTGAGGGATAGGCGCGCTGCTGGACTGGTTTAAGACGAAGTATGACGGCAACCATCCGCCTTCAAGGCGGATGCCACAAGCGAAAGAATCGCCTGCCTTCGACAGGTGCAAAAAAGGAAGGGGACCCACGCACGTGGTCCCCTTCGATGGTTTTGCGTTGCGGCCAGCAAGGCAGCTGGGAATTGCTTACGCTCCCAACATCGCGGCAAGATCCTGTTCGGGAGTGGTGGTGGCTTTTATGCTGTACACCTGCCGCATGAAATTCAAAACGTTGGGCGCGAAGAATGCTGGCATCGTGGGCCCCACATAAATGTTGCGGATGCCCAAATGCAGCAGCGTCAGTAAAATGCAGACGGCTTTTTGCTCGTACCAGGAGAGCACCATGGTAAGCGGGAGCTGGTTGATGCCGCATTCGAAGGCGTCTGCGAGCGCGATGGCAATTTGCACGGCACTGAAGGCGTCGTTGCATTGGCCGATGTCCAAAATGCGCGGGATACCGTTGATGGTTCCCATGTCAAGATCGTTGAAGCGATATTTGCCGCACCCCAGGGTAAGGATGATACTGTCTTTGGGAGCCTGTTTGACGAACTCGGTGTAGTAGTCGCGTTCGCTGCGGGCGCCATCGCAGCCTCCAACCAGGAAGAAATGCTTGATGGCACCGCTTTTGACGGCTTCAACGATGGTGGGGGCAGCCTCGATAACCGCGTTGCGCGCATACCCGGTTGTTACCGTAGAGCCACCATTGGCGCCGGTAAAGTGCTGGTCTTGATCGTAGCCGCCAAGCTCGATGGCCTTGTCGATGAGGGCGGTGAAATCTTTAACGCCCTCTTTGGCGTTGATATGCGGGGTGTTGGGGAATGCGACGTCACCGGTGGTGAAAACGCGGTCTACGTAGCTGCTGCGCGGGGGCATCAAGCAGTTGGTGGTGAACAGGATGGGGGCGGGGATGCCGTCGAACTCGCTCTGTTGGTTTTGCCACGCGGTTCCAAAGTTTCCCTTAAGGTTGGAATACTTCTTCAATTGCGGGTACGCGTGCGCGGGAAGCATTTCGCCATGGGTGTACACGTTTACTCCGCGCGCGTTCGCTTGCTCAAGCAGCTGGGACAAATCGCGCAAGTCGTGGCCCGTTACCACGATGAAGGGGCCTTTTTCAACGGTATAGGTGACGGTGGTGGGCTCGGGGTTGCCAAATGCAGACGTGTTTGCCTCGTCGAGCATTTCCATCACGAAGTAGTTGACTTCGCCCACCTTGAGGGCCAACGGCAAAAGCGACATCATGGTCCCGGGAATCGAGAGCATTTCCAGCGCTGCGCGGAAGAACGCATTGACCTCGGCGTCCGATTTGCCCAGAAGGCGAGCGTGGCTTGCGTAAGCTGCGCAACCGCGGATGCCGAACAGGATCAGCGACTTAACCGAGCGGGTTGTTTCGCTGTCTTCCCAGATGGCTTTCATATTGAAGTCTTCAGCTGCTTCAACATTGCCCTCTTTGGCCAATCGATCCCGCTCTTCGTGGACGCGATCGATGAGTGCGTTGATGCTGTCAAGATCGAAATTGACGTTGGTAACGGTAGAGAACAGCCCGTCAATGATGAGTTCGTTGGTGGTTTCGTTGACGAACCCCGATGAGCGCCCTGCCGTTTTCGCGAGGGCTATGAGTGCGCCGGTAAGCCGGTCCTGAGCGTTTGCGACGTCAGATGTTTTTCCGCAAACACCCGCACGACCAGTGCAGGCGCCGCCTTGGGCAGTTTGCTCGCATTGAAAGCAGAACATGTTGTTGTCCATTGGTTATTCCTCTCTTCTCTGAGGCTATTATCGCCGATTCCTTTTGCCGCGCAACCAACGATTTTGAGATGCCGAACAAACGAGCCGGGGAGGCAGCAAGGTGGCAAGGCAGCAAGGCAGCAAGGCGGAGGGAGGGCTTTCTTTATTGCAGATAAATATTTTACAAAATTTAATTGCATACAATTGAAATATGTGCAATAATGAATCCGCAATAAAAGCGATTGAGCATTACCGAACAGTGCGTTTTGTACCGAACAGGAGAGTGCGTTATGACTATTTACGATTACACCGTTGAAGCCCAAGATGGTACGCCCGTTTCCCTGGCTGATTACAAGGGTAAGGTTTTGCTGGTGGTGAATACGGCTACCGGCTGCGGTTTTACTCCCCAGTACACCGATCTTGAGGCGCTGTACAAGGAGTATCGTGACCAAGGTTTCGAAATCCTCGACTTCCCGTGCAATCAGTTCGCCGACCAGGCTCCCGAATCGGACGAAGAGATTCACACCTTCTGCACCATGAAATTCGGCACCGAGTTTCCCCAGTTCAAAAAGATTGAAGTGAACGGCGAGAACGCAAGTCCCGTATTTGCCGAGCTTGCTTCCCAAAAGCCCTTCGTAGGTTTTGGCAAAGGTCTGAAAGCCAAGGCGCTTGAGAAGTTCGCCCAGCAGAACAACAAGAAGTACGGCGAGTATACTTACATTGGCTGGAACTTCACGAAGTTCCTTATCGATCGCGAGGGCAATTTGGTTGAGCGTTTTGAGCCCACGGTTGATATGGGCGACGTCAAAAAGGCCGTTGCGGAAATTCTTTAGTAACGCTTTGTCACTATCAGGGAATATATGCCGGGTGCCTTTTGGTGCCCGGCTTTTTGATGGACGTT